>CAIKHZ010000046.1 GCA_903827375.1 Akkermansiaceae bacterium | reverse complement strand
ACAGTGGATAGAATGGAGAAGATGCGTTGCATGGTGGGTTAGTATCGTTGAACGCTGAAGAGTTTTGCCGGAGGCTTCTAGGGAGCTTGAGCCACCTTCAAGCGACCGAAGCGGGTGCCCGGGCCGGGTGCCGGATCATCCACCACGACGCGTTCCCAAGTGGGGCTGACGGGGTTGAGCGGGCTGACGGATTCAGTGCCGGTGAAATCGACCCATGAGTCAACGCTCGAGGAGAATTGCGCCGTGTAGGTGATGCCCGGATGAGTGGCCGCCTTGCGCCGCAGGTACTCGAGGCGCAAGCCGCCGCCAGCCCTGTCCCCACCCGGCAGTCCGGCCGTCCCATCTGCCCCGAGGGTCAGCACACGGGCATCCGGCTTCGTCGGATCCAGGTTGAAGGCAAATTTCAGCAAATTCGCCACTCCGTCGCCTTGCGGCATTTGTTCCGGGCCGGCCTGACCGGCTGGCAGCCCGGCGGCGCTCGTCCACCCTTGGAAGGCGGTGATGCCGGTGCCGGTTAGGTTGATATCGAAAAGATTAGTGATGGCGTCGTTGCTGGCGATGTGGATGGCTGAGTTGCGCGATCCAAGGGCGGAGGGCGTGAAGGTGAGGGTGAATGGGGTGCTGCCGCTCGGGCCGGTCACCGGAGCCAGCGGGTTGGACGTGACCGCGAAATCCGCCGTGTTGGTCCCATCACGGGTGATTCCCAGGCCCGTTAGATCGCCCGTTCCTGGATTCTTGATGGTGAACGTGAGGCTGGCGTTGGAACCGACGACCACCGCACCGAAGTCAGCAGAACCGCCATCAGTTAGGGCGGTACCAAGGGGTTGCTCGACGGCGATTCGCGGCACCGGGCCGACATGAGCTCCTGCCAAGGTTGGGGTGACGGTGGTGCCGTTCGGACTGGCCACCACGCCGCCGCGGCTGGCATTGAGTGCCAGAGATACGTTGGCGCCTTGGAGAGTGGCGTCCGTGCTGAGTTGCAGTGCGCAGAGCGTGCCGCTGGCTGCAGGAGCCGCCGTCGGCGCAGACGCGTCCCACACTGCGCCAAACTCCAGCGTCACTCCGCTCGATCCCAAGCCGGGCAATGTGTCGCTCGGCGCATCAGCCACCGAGGCGACTGGGTTGTAGCCGGTGGCATTCCAGTTGGCGACCGTCCCTGACGTCACCGTCGCGGCGACATGGTCGCGAAAGGCGGCAGGAAAAATCCCGTAGCCGTGTGCCGCAACCGTGCTGGGGCCGACGAAGAAATTTGAAATGCCGACAATTTGCCCGCGGTCGGTGGACAAATTCAAGGCAAACGCCCGCATCACCTCGCCGGCCGTGCATTGATATTTGAGCAAAGCCTGGCCGTTGGAATCCTCAACAAAGACGCGCACTTCGGCCTGGGCATCTGCTGCCAGAAGGCACGCACTCACTGTTGTTATGATGCTCCTTTTCATGAATAGTTGATGGAAAACTGCTTGCTGGCATGCTGCTGCCCGTCGCAACTCACGAGGGAAAATCATGGGCTTCCTCGTCGAACAGAGGCAGGATGCCGAGACCCGACTCGCATGTCAATGCTCATTTGCAGCTCGCCTGATCCCATCAAGGTGCCATGTAGAGGCGATAAAAGCGCTTGGTCGAGCCCGTCTCACTGTCGGTGAACGTCGCGCTACCGCTGGTGACCGGCAGCGTTTGCAAATCCGTCCAATCAGCGAGGTTGGCCGAGCCCTGGACCTTGGCCTGAGTCGCGCCCGGCGCGGTCAAGCTGAATTGGGTGCGGCCGTCGGGCAAGCGCAGCAAGGACCCAGGATTGATATATGGAACGTCGAGGCCAAAGGCCGCCGCACTGACGTTGGACAATGTTGCGTCGGTGGAGCTTCTGATCTTGATCGTGTAGTCGTTGCCGGGCGGCAGGCTTGGGTCGGGGTTCCATTGATACGCCCCAGCGTTGGAACTAGTCGCGATCGTTTTCAAAAAGGTCCCGCCCTTGTAGAGATCGATCACGACGCTCTCGGCGATGTTGTCATTCCATTTGATGAAAAATTGTCGTCCCCGTCCCCATCCCTCGTATCCGTTAGGCGAAGTGACTTGGATTATCGGTGCCACCGTCCGGAACGAGCCGGGCGACCAAGCGCTTTCTCCGGAGTCATTCCATGTCTTTACGCGGTAATAGTAAGTTATGTTAGGAAGAGGGCTGTTCAGCACATAATTGGCATTAGTCTGATAGGGCACCTGCACGACCGGATTGATGAAGTCCTGGCTGGTGGCAATCTCAAGTTCATACCAGCGCGCCATGCCTTTGGGCGACCAGGAAAGCGCGACGGGCCGTTGTTGGTTGACCGGATAGATGACGCCTGTTGTGGCCAGCGGCGGCGCGACGATCCCGTGGCTCTGGATGCCCCGGTCGTTTTCCGGTTCGTTCAGCAGGGGCGGATACGCCACGTCCGGCAGATCGGGATAGCAGAAAATGAACTCGCCCATATCGCCGACGTTTGAGATGAAATCGATAGTTGCGGTGAAATCGATGGTTGCACGCAGTTTGTGGGTGGTGGCATTGTAGCTTGTCGTTTGCTGAAGAAATGTGCCCTGGCCGGTTTCCGGCCGGTAATAGATGGTCAGATTTGCGGGTTGGCTGAATCCGAAGCTGACGGTATCGAAGTTGACTTGAGCGCTTAGGGTGCCGTCTGGGAGGCTGAACTCGGACATGCTCACCCGCAGCGGCAGGACCCGCGGTGTGATGTCCCCAAAGCCGGGATTGAGCGGGGCGTAGGGCTCGCGGGTCACCGTGAAATCGTTGTAGGGATCACTGGCAGTTCCGCCGCCTGCCTTCACATCGAGACTGACACCCGTGCCGGTGAATCCATAACTATTGCCGGAGAGCATCTCGTGCGCCGAAGCCTCGATCAACTGGTCGGAGGGTGGCCAGGGAAAGCGGAACGCGCGGTAGCTCTCAACCAGTGGATTGGTGAATGATATATCCAGCACTTTTTGGCCTGCGGCATTGACTTCGGTGCAAGTGGGAAGCGCCGCGCCGCCAGTGTCGCCCCAACCGATGAACGTATTGCCGTTACTCAGGCGCTGGGCGCTTCCACCCCAGCCGGAGGTGACTGCCTGCGAGGACGTGTAGGTCCAGACCCGCGTGGCGACTTTGTTCACTTGGTCCAGGACGTATTCGCGCACCATTGAGGTGGGGGTTCCGCTCCCGTTGTCTTGAATCAAATAGTGCCCGTTGGATAGCAGGCACATCCCATTTCCGCCGAAGTCGCTGGCCGCGCCGCCACCGGCAAATGTGAACTGGTTCTCACTACCGCCCAGGTGCCAGATGATATCTCCGGTTTGGCGATTGATTTTTTTAATCCACTCCGGTGTTCCGAAGATGATGTTGCCATCGACGTCTTCAAACAGGCAGTTGATATGAAAGGCGTCGATGACGGCACCGGTGCCCGTCACATGGCCTGCAAACGGATAGTGGTCCCATGTTCGCCATTGGAAGATGACATTGCGCTGAGCATCCAATTCCTGGATCACGCCGCCGGCCACCAAGGCAGCGGGATTGCCGCCAACCACGATCTTGCTCATGTCCACCTTGCTCATGTAATAACCGAACTGGAGCACGTTTCCGTTAGGCAACATCTGGAAATCGTGACCATCGGCCACATAGCCGTTTCCTCCGGTAATCGTTTCCTTTGGTGTATAGTCCTCGTTGAGGATCTCGTGAACCACATCGCCACCGTCCGCCCAGCCATGAGCCCCAGTGCACGAAGCATAGTGGAGTTGGCCGTTAGGCAGCACCTTGAAGTCATAAATCGAGTCGGTGTTCGCTTCGAGCGACCAAGCCAGGCTCCCGTCATTGTTCACGATCAGCAAATAGTTACCGACGTTTGGCGATGCCGAGGCCACCGCCAGAAACACCCGGCCGGGCGAGACTGCGGCCGGCAGATATGGATTCACGGTGATGCCGGGAATGTTCGAAGGCGCAGCTAGCGCGGCAGTGGCACTGCCCAGTAACGCCGCTGCGGATAAGCGGGACAAGTATATTCCTTGGAAGTTCATATCATTTCTCGGTCACGTCCAGTGGATCAGCGGCGGCGGCGGCGGAGCAAGAGCGGCAGGGCGGCGCAAACCAGCAAGGCACTGGATGGCTCTGGAACCACGCTGATGGAAAGGCTCCACGAATTGAGTGTCGCGACATCCCCGCCCGCCAGATCGGCGACAAAGAGAGTCCACGCCCCGTCAGCAGCTTGGCCGCTGAAACCAGATAGATAGAGACTGCGCGGCGAGGCATCGGTAACCAGACCGGGATCCGCCGACCTGCCATCCGGTTGATAAATTCCGCTGGCGTTGGCGCCCAAGTTCCCGGAAATTGCGCTGTGGATGTCCGCCAAGGCCGAATCTGTGAAGGTCACTTGCATGCCACTGGAGGCGGCTCCAGCAGGATTGTCAGCAGTGCGTCCCGGCCGGTTCAATAGCACGCTGATTACTCCGTTGTGCTCGAGATAAGCATACATGTCGCCATTCCAGCCGTTCCTGACGTCAATGGATACATCGACTGAATCGACCGTCTGGCCGCTGCCTGCAATGGCAATGATAGAGGCGAGACCGCTGCTATTGTTGTCTGGAATGACGGTGTTCACGAGCTTGCTAGACACCAAGGTCGTGGCTGCATCAGCGCAGCACGGGGCAAGCATCACGGCGCAGGCAGCGAATGGAAAGAGGGTAGATTTCATTGGTTCAAGGGATTGGAATTAGTTGTCTTGAGTGCGGTAGAAACCCTGTGGCGAGGGCGGCGCGGGGTCAGTGAATGGGATCTTGCCGTCAGCTCCGGCATTGACGCTGCCAAGGTCACTCCAGTTGGTTAAATCGGTGCTCCGCTGGACCCTGTAGGACCGTCCCGGAATGCCCCGGAATATCATTTGTGCCTTGCCGTCTTGGACGGTAAAGTTGGTCAGGTTCTGGTTCGTCCCGGTGGTCGGGGCGCTCACATTGACGGTGATGGTTGCCCGCGTGTTAGCGCCGTGGCTGTCGGTTAGTTCCACATCGAAGGTATCAGATCCTACAAAGTCAGCCGGTGGGGTGTAGGTGACAGTGTCGGTGAGGACCACGCTGCCGCCATTGGCGCTTGGGCCGAAGGTCCCGGTCAAGGTCACAGCATCGCCATCAGGATCACTGGTGCGGGCCAGAAACTTGGCTGGGCTGAGCACCAATGGCTGGCCGGAGGTGGCGGCTAGAGTATAACCTGTGAACTTCGGCGCTTGGTTGGTTGCCGGATCACCCGCAGTGACAATGGCGAAACGGGCGTTACTATCATCATACACGGCAGGATTGGTTGAACTTCTAATTCTAATCGAATAATCATTGCCGGGAGTCACGGTCAGATCGCATTCCCACTCATAGGCGCTCGCATTGGCGGTGGTGGTGATGGTTTTCAGAAATGATCCACCCTTGTAAAGATCGAGAGTCACGCTTTCAGAGAAGTTGCTGCTCCAGCGTATGAAATACTTCACGCCCTGGACCCAGCCTTCGCCGCCGTTAGGGGCTTTGACCAATGCCATTGGTGTGACGGTTGTGAATGAGGCGGTGGCCCAAGCACCCGTGCCGCCGTTATTGGTGACCCTGACGCGCCAGTAATATTTTGTGGCGGCCGACACGGATGGAAGAGTATAAGTCATCACTGTCAGCGAGCTCTGATCAACCACTGGGCTGGAGAATCCTGGATCCGTGGCCACCTGAAGTTGATAGGAACTAACAAAGCCATTTGGTGTCCATTGGAACACCACAGGTTGGGCCTGGTTCACTGTGCCTGCCATGGCTTGCCCGAACAAGATGGGTGGCAGCGGGATCTCCGGCAGGTCTGGATAGGCGAAGATGAGTTCGCCTAGTTGAGCGCCCGAAACATTCAACTTCTTGGCGACCGGATCATAGGCGGTGGCCAGCGGGGCAAACACGCCCGTCGCAGTGGCCCGCTGATAGACGGTTACCGTCCCTGGATCCTGATACAACGGAGTGTCGAAACAGAAGTCATTCGGTGGCAAGTCGAGGCTGAGGTTGGCGGCCAGAGCGTCGATGCCGGTGCCAACGAGCGTCACGTGTTGCATCAGCACCTGCGGAGCCTTGCCGGAAAACTTTGGCAGGCGCACCGCGTCATCGTATCGGTTGACGACTAATTGGTTAGAAACGTTGCCTGTCATGTTGGTGACTGTCACCGTGCTGCCGGAATTAACGGCAGGGTAGGTCTGGCCTGCCGCGATATTTTGATAGGTGTCGCTATGGATCAGATCGGGGCTGTTCCACACTTTTTTGATCAGAACCGACTGGGCCTTGAATCCGGGTGCGGATAATTCGAACACCACGTTCTTTTGGCTGTCGATTTCAGTTAGGATTGGCTTGATGCCATCGGTGGCACCGGAGAACCAGCCGACGAGAGTATTGCCGTTGCGGAAGCGTTGAACCGAGCCTTCGCTAGGAGTGGAGATGTCCGGGCTGTGGCGGTATTCCCACACCAGAGTCGCGGTCATGTTGACCTCGTCGAGGTGATATTCGACCGCCCTTGAGTAGGCTCGCGGCGTTGGTGTGTTAGTCCCGACCATCTGGATCGTGCCGTTATCGAAGAACGTGAGGTTGCCGTTGATCAACCGGTGCATCTGGTGCTCGCCCATGAAGTAATAGGGTGCGTTTTCCGGGTGTTCGCCGATGAACGTGAAGTCACTGTGCTTGCCTCCGAGGCGCCAGATGACTTCACCCGTGGTCCGGCTAATTTTCACGATCTGGCACATGGTTCTGAGGGAGACGAGAAAATTGTTATCCAGGGGGTCGAGGGCGATCGTGTTGACGTGGTTCAAGTCCACGGAGGCGATATCGACGTCCGCGAGTGAGTCGGTGATTGGAATGTGGTCCAAGGCTCGCCACTGGAAGACTACGTTATTGTTGGCGTCGATTTCCTGGATGACCGCGCTGGAAAGCACCGCGTCTGGCCGGCCAAACGGGAAATACTGACTCATGTCCACCGAGCGCGTTTCGCCGGCCAAGACTAGAGCGTGCCCGTTGGGAAGGATATCCACATCGTGGCCATTGAAGTTGCCGCTTAATGTGTATTTCGACGCAAATGTCTCGTCCCGGAAAACCCAACCAGGGGCGCTCTTGTCGGCAATCAAACCGGCTGGCGTCACAGCGCGCCACAGCGGTGTTGCGGCGGGGCCGCCGAGCGAAGTGATGGGGACGCCCGAATTATCAAGAACCACGTTGTAACAGGTGGCGGAATTTCCCGGCTTGCCCAAGGTGCCAATGAAACTCCCTGGAGCCTTCGCTCCACTGCCGGTGACCACCAAAGTCGGCATGGCCGCGAATACGCTGGTGATCGCGGCCAACGGCAGGACTGCTGTCAGGACTAACAAACTCGGTTTTCTTAGGTTCATGTTCATTGCTTTCATTTCGTTTCCATACACAATCCAATTGCGGTTCTGTCACGGGTTGGTGGACCCGTTATTTTCTGGAATCCCGGCATCGTTGAAATTTTCAGCCGTTGGGAAATCAGAGGTAACCGGTGAAGTATGCAGAATTCTGATAATCCGTCACGCCTCTATTTTGGCGTCCCACGTTTATGGGACGCTGAGGGACGGGGCAGCAACTTTTCCCGGGAGTTGGGTTTAACCCGGATGTGTCGGCATGAAAGCTGCGATTTTGGCTGTCACTTCCATGCCGCAGGGGATTGTGCTTGAATTCTGCTGCCTCCCGAACAAAATCCATCCGCCCTGTCTGATGACTGACCATAACACCACAGAGACCTTCGAAGCACCCGAACCATCTCGTCTAGCCCCCCTTTTTCCGGGGTACGAGATTGAGTGCCTTATTGCCACCGGTGGCATGGGCGCGGTTTATAAAGCGGTGCAACTTTCGCTGGACCGACCGGTTGCCATCAAGATTTTGCCGCGTGAGTTTGGCGAGGATGAATCTTTCCGCGCCAATTTTAAAGCGGAAGCCAAGGCGATGGCGCGGCTCAATCACCCCAATCTCATTGGTGTGTATGACTTCGGGGAGGTGGCTGGCATGCTTTTCATCATCATGGAGTTTGTGCCGGGGCAAACCCTCTATCATTCTGCGCACGGCATCGCCATCACCCCCGAGGCCGCTGCCCGCATCGTCGTGGGAATCTGCATGGGCCTAGCCCATGCCCATGAACACGGCGTCCTCCATCGCGATATTAAGCCGGGTAACATTCTGCTCGATCAACAAGCCCGGCCGAAAATCGGCGACTTCGGCTTGGCCCGGCCGATCGGTGCCGCTGTCAAGGTGGGCGAAACGATATTCGGCACGCCCCATTACACCGCGCCGGAGGTGCTGCAGCATCCGCAGCGGGTTGATACGCGGGCGGACATATTTTCCGTCGGGGTAGTGCTCCATGAATTGCTTACTGGGCGTTTGCCAGCCAGTGATTTTCGTCCGGCGTCGGTCATTTGCGGATGTGATGCGCGGTTTGACGTGATCATTCGTCGGGCGACGCACATGGTGCCCGAGCAGCGCTACGCCAGTGCTGCGGACATGGCCAGGGATCTTCGAGCCATCACGTATGCCGCAGCGGCTCCAGCGACCGCCAAGGTCGGCAAGGCCGTCCAAGGCGCGAAGGCGATGCGCCGCCCCGGCACGCCCAACGCGGCCAGAGTTTCTGGAGTGGGTCGGCGGCCGGTTGCCGAAGATGCGTCTGGAAAGATCGCTTTGTTGGTGTTGTTAGGGGTGGCCTTCGTGGTGATCGTGGTGTTTTTTCTGGTTCCCACCAAGACCGTCCCAGCTGATAAGCATGCCACCGCGCCGGTGTCTCATGGTGCTAGTTCCCCAGCAACTCCGCCGCCGTCGCCGCAGCCTGCGGTCATCGAGCCCAAGCCGGTCGTCACTCCCAAACTTCCAAGCGCCAATATCGAGCCCAAGCCCAAGCCGCCGCCTGAGCCGGAAGTTGCCGTTGTCGAGCCCTTGAAACCGGAACCCGAACCGGTCATTCCCGCACCTGCTCCGCCCCCGGCCCCGGTCTATAACGTGGCGGCCTTCCTCGACCGGGCTCGAGATGTGATGCGCCAAAAGGCAGCTCCTATTTTCACGGCTTCCGCCAAGGAAATTGAAAAAAACTACGATACCTACGAGCACCAGATT
>CAIKHZ010000045.1 GCA_903827375.1 Akkermansiaceae bacterium | reverse complement strand
GTAAAATTCACCCTAGGTAGTTTCTTGTCCAATATCTAAATAAACTTCTTTAGTATCGTCATTATATCCAAAGTACTCAGCAAATCTTCCCCAGGATACTAATGCATCCACGATTAAATGCGGATTCTCAGTAGGCAGCCACTCGCCTACTCTTTCTGTCAATGCCTCCACTGGCAACCTAAAATGCTCATCCTTACGCAAAAGATTTGAGGTCATCTGTACAATGCGAAGCGCACCGAATAATTCATGAAGCATCCGCTTACGGACATTGATATCTCCAGCAACGAAGTGCCTCCCCAAATCTGTTAAAACAACATTTTGCTTAGGTGTATCTACCAACTCCAATAATTCGGCCGCTTTCACTAAATAAAGAGTTCTCCCAAAATCTTTTCCTGTGCCATGAGCTAATTCAAAAATATCAGCAGTGCCCCCTTGATCTGCTACGGCTTCGAGCAATCCAATCATTTCCACAATTTGAACATTAGGCAACGTCTCAATAGGAGGCTCTTTAGGAATCTGCTTGGGAAGAAGGGACAAAGTCGATCCAGTTGGAGTATCGGGCATGAGAGTTTCGGTAATTAAAGCATGAATCTGGGAAACCATTCTTCTAAAAGCAGGCGATTGCTCATCTCTAGGATAAGACAAATCATTCAAAATTTCTCGACGAATATGTCCCGGATTAATCCCCATAACCATAATCCGTTTAGCCATAAATACAGCTTCTTGAATATTATGAGTTACTAGAACCATCGACCGAGTAGACGTTTTTTTATCCAAAAAAATTTTTACCATTTCAGTACGCAAAGTATCAGCAGTTAAAACATCCAGTGCACTAAAGGGTTCATCTAAAAAAATACTCGGACGATCCATGACTAGCGCCCGCGCAATTCCTACGCGTTGTTTCATGCCTCCTGAGAGTTCTCGAGGATAAGCTTCTTCAAACCCTTCTAATCCCACTAGGTCAATTGCTTTTTTAGTTCTTGCTTTGACTTCAGAAACAGACAAATGCAACGGCTTAAGGGCAAGCGCAATATTTTGATAAACAGTCTCCCAAGGAAAAAGGGCAAAAGACTGAAAAACAAGCGCCACATCTAAATTTGTTCCACTCAGCGGCAACCCTCGAGCCAAAACCTCCCCCTGCGTGGGCTCGATTAACCCACTCATAATGCGCAAACATGTAGATTTTCCTGAGCCGGACGGGCCCAATAAAGCAACTACCTCGTCCTCACCGACAGAGAGGTTCACCCCATCTAGAACTTTAAGGGTTGTTCCCGATTCCAAGGTAAAAACTTTAGAGACATTTTTTAATTCAATTAATAAACTTTTTTGACCTAACATCACTATTCCACCTCTCATGCATCCATTCTAAAGCGGGTCTGAGCGAGATGATAAATTCTTGCCCAAACAAAGCGATTGAGAAAAATGACAAATACTACCATCAAAGTCAAACTTGCCGCAAAAAGAGTGAAATCACCACTGGCCGTCGCCACACTCAATGTAGCCCCTAGGCCACCTGTTTTGAGGATCGATCCTCGAAAAAAAATATATTCCGCAACAACGCTCGCATTCCAAGCGCCTCCGGCTGCAGTTACCCAACCTGTTACCAATGCAGGAAAAACACTCGGAAGATAAAGAGTTTTCCACCGATCCCAGCGAGAAGCTTTCATCAATGCAAGAGCATAATTCAGCTCTAAAGGAATTCTTAATGCACCCGCTAAAACATTAAAGAGCACATACCATTGAACTCCCAATAACATCAAAAACATTGCAGCCCAATCAAAACTCATTTTAAGCGCAAAGAATGCCCCTAAAGCAATAGGATAGAGCATGGGCGCTGGGAACGAAGCCAGAACCTGAATAATAGGTTGTGCGAAGCGAATGCGTTTGGGAGAAGTTCCAATCCAAATACCAACAGGGACTGCCCATAGTGTGCTGATCAGAAGTGCAAGAAATACCCGAATAAAAGTCCAAAATGTATTTCTTAATAGCATTAGCCAAGTCACGAAAGTCACCTGGCGCAGTAGAGTAAAAAGCTTAAAAACGCCATATCCTCCCAAAAGAATAACTGAAACCACTAAGATCGCTTCCACCAGCCGAATCCAGCGATCCGATCGAATCTTTCTACCGCGTTCATTTTTCGTTCGTGTTACTCGAAAAAAAGAGGACTCTTTCCGTTTTAAATGGGAAAATTTATTCCGATTTTTAAGCATAGAGTGACGATAAAATATTTTAATGGCCCGAACTATTTTTGATTCTCTGATCCAAAGTTGCATCAAAGGCTCAGAAACTTGCGAGCTCGTGCTTTGTTCTAATCTAAATTTCTGTACCCACGATAAAATAGGGCGCCAAATAAAAAAATCCATGATCACGATCAATAGGACCATAGCAATCACTGCAGAGACAATCGCCTGAACATCACCTTGCTTAACTGCAACATCCATATAAGCCCCGATACCAGGCAATCGGTATTCTCGGTCCCCCAGTGTCATTGCCTCACATGGAATGAGAAAAAACCAACCGCCTGCCATCGATAAAAGGCTATTCCACACGAGATTGACTCCAGAAAAGGGTAATTCCAGTTTAATCAGCTTTTCTTTCCACCCTAAACCCATCACGGTAGATGCTTCTTGTAAATCCAAAGGGATAGACTTGAGTGAAGAATAATAACTAAAAGTAAGATTCCAAACTTGCCCAGTGAAAATCATGATGATTGCGGCCAACTCAAGTCCTGTGTTTGTATCAGGAAAAACCGCAACTAGCCCTAAAAGAAGGCCAGGAAGGAAGCCTAAAACAGGAATGCTCTGCAAAATATCCAATAGTGGAATAATGACTTTTTCGGCAGCCCGAGACTTGGCAGCTGCGTAGCCCACAATGAGCGTAAATCCTAAGGAAATGATATAAGCAACTGCTCCCCTGATACCAGATAAAAGGGTATAATAGGGAAGTGCAGAAACAGATAAATCAATCTGAGTAATAGGATGAAAATCTGCCCGTCCCTCTCTACCAATAGCAACTACCCCATAGAGGATTATTGCTAATAATCCTAAAATAACAGCATCTGGAAATGTAAAATACCGTTGAGAAAAAATCGTTCGTTGCATGTCTAACTCCCTGACAAGGCCTGTACTCGTCAGCGATTAGCTGACACCCATGTGATCATCAATTCCAAGTTACTGAATGTTCCTGTCCTATTTTGACCTATGATGAAAGACTGTCCTAACTTCAAATCGGCCAGTGAGGAAATGAATTTTTTACCAAAATCAGTCTCCAGGGCAATAGTCGCTACCCACTCCTGAGCCTCAGGGTGCGAAACCAACAGTCTATTCTCACCCTCTCTCCGCTTCCAGAATACGGTCCATTCATCTGAAAGTAACATTCGAAACTCTCTCTCTTCGTCCATATAGACTTCAGCTAAATACAATTGAAGAATTTGCAATTCACCTTGAGCCAGCTTCAAAGAAAGCAGAGTCATACGCGGACTTGGGTAGGAAGCTTCGTATAGAATATTCGCATTTGCCCAGTTCAAAAAAGACATCTTTTTTGTTTTCGCACATCCTTTCTTGAGCGAGTATACTATTAATACAAAAAAAGGTAAGAAACTCTTATGTCTCAATCAAAAGCCAGTACATATTTAGTAACAGGTGCTGCAGGTTTTATTGGTTCAAGTTTTGTGGATTCCTGCAATCAACGCAATATTCGAGTCATCTCTGTCGACTCTAAAAAGCATTTTTTAGAAAGAACAGAACATCAAACCGTTCGGCACGATCAAATCCTTGACCGCGATCAATTAATGGGCTGGTTACAGTCCCAGCGCCCCCAACTGCAAGGAATCGTGCATCTCGGGGCAATCACTGATACCCGTGAAACCAATGAAGAACTACTTCAACGCCTCAATCTCCACTACTCTCAAGCACTTTGGGACTATGCCTCTGCTGAAAAAATTCCATTCGTCTACGCAAGTAGTGCAGCTACTTATGGTGATGGGATCTTAGGATACGATGATGATGAAAACGAGATCGCAAAACTCTCTCCCCTAAATCTCTATGGAGAATCTAAACACAAATTTGATTTATGGGCACTCAAGCAAGAGAAAAACCACAATCAACCGCCTCATTGGTGTGGCTTTAAATTTTTTAATGTTTATGGTTTTGGAGAACGTCATAAAGGATTTATGTCTAGCGTCGTTTTTCAGTCTTTTAATCAAATTCAGGAATTAAATAAAGCCACCCTTTTTAAGAGCCATCGCCCAGATATTCCAGATGGATTTCAAAAGCGTGATTTTATTTTCATTGATGATGTGATTGAAGTCCTTCATTTTGCAATTGAAAAACCTATTTTACGAGGCATTTACAACCTAGGCACAGGTCAAGCAAGAACATTTTTAAAACTAACACAGTCTGTTTTTCAAGCATTAGGTAAACCAGAAAATATTTTCTATATAGATACCCCCCTAAAAATCCGTGATCAATACCAGTATTTTACAGAAGCCAAAATGGATCGTTTACGTAAACAAGGATATTTACAAGCCTTTACGCCTCCGGCTGAGGGAATATTTCAGATTTTCAGGGAATTTCCTGGGCTCAAGCACGAGCCAGCGGGGTGAGCAATCCCTCCGTTTGTTTCATCTGGGCCATCAAGGGATTCCCGAAAAATGGGTTCAGTCCTGTCTGACAAATTGAGGAGGTCGATATGAAATATTTTTTGATCTGACCTGGGTTTATCGATCTTGACAAGATCGTCGGGGCGCATAGGAACTCGGCCATGACAAGGATTGAAGTGGCGGGCCTAGTAAAGATTTATGAGACACCGGGCGAAGCGCTGCGGGTGCTCGACGGGCTGGACTTCGATGTGGCGGCGGGTGAGGCCGTGGCGATCGTCGGACCATCGGGCAGCGGCAAGACAACGTTGCTCAACCTGCTCGGGGCGCTGGACCGGCCCAGCAGCGGATCGATCCGCATTGGGGGCGAGGATATTGGCGGGTTGACAGCGACGGCGGCGGCGGGCTTCCGCAACCGCTCGCTGGGATTTGTTTTCCAACAGCACCATCTGCTGCCCCAGCTCTCGGTGCTGGAAAACGTGCTGGTGCCGCGGCTCGCCGGCAATTGGCAGGAACCGGCAGCGGCCACTGAGAGCCGGGCGCGGGAATTGCTAGATAAGGTCGGGCTGAACCACCGACTCAGCCACCTGCCCTGGCAATTGTCCGGCGGCGAAAAACTCCGCACCGGAGTGGCGCGGGCCTTGCTCAATCGACCGCGCCTGCTGCTGGCCGACGAGCCCACCGGCTTGCTAGACCAAGCGGCCACCGACCAAGTGGCCGACCTGCTGCTGCAACTCAACCGCGACGAGGCGGTGACACTGATCGTGGTGACCCACAACGCCGCCCTGGCTCGCAGGATCGGCCGCACGTTCGAACTGGCACAGGGCAAGCTCAAGGAGGTCGCCAGATGAGCGGACTCTCGTTCACCCTGCGCGGCTTGTGGTATTTCCGCGCTTCCTACCTCGGGGTGCTGGCAGGCGCCGCGCTGGGCGCGATGGTATTGTTGGGCGCAATGATGGCCGGCGACTCGGTCAATCAAACCCTCCGCCAAGTGGCCACAGCCCGCCTCGGCAAGGTGGACGCGGTGCTCGCCGGCGGCGACCGGTTTTTCCGCTCGGCACTGGCCGACGATCTAACGACCAAGAATGCGGCGGCAACGGTGGCCCCGGTCTTCATCGTGAAAGCCAGCGTCACCGCCCAGCGCAGCGGCCGGGCGCTGGGCAACGTGCAGGTGGTAGGTGTGGACGGACGGTTTTGGCATTTGGGGCCGAGCGGGACACTGCACGAGGACTCCGCCGATGGCATAGATGCCCCTCAAGAGCGTAAGTTTTTCGTCAATGAGTGCCTGGCCCGCAGTTTGGATTTGTTGACTAACGGAAATCTAATTTCCAACCAAACCCTCGTGCTGCGCTTCGACAAACCCGGCATGATCGCCCGGGACGCGCCGCTGGCGGGGAAAGCCGCCGAGGTCATCGCGCTCAGCGGGAATGTCGATCGGGTCTGTGACGATGCGCAGTTTGGGCGATTCAGCCTGGAGACGACGCAGATGCCGCAAGCCACCGTGTTCGTGCCGCTCGAGCGCCTGCAACAGGCACTCGGGCTGGCGGGCAAGGCCAACTTGCTGCTGCTAAAAGCCCATCAGGGGGAAAGCCACGCTCATATGTTAGAGAAAATCACCCACAGTTGCACGCTGGCAGATTACGGGCTAACAGTGGAAGAGGTGCCGCTGGCCAACGCGGTGGAGATTCGCAGTTCGCGGATCTTTTTTGACCGCAAGGTGGCCGAGGCCATCCAACAACACTTCCCCGCCGCCCAACCAGTCGTCACCTACATGGCTAACTCCATAGCCTCTAACGGCAAGTCCATCCCCTATTCAATGGTCACCGCTGTGGACACCACAGCCGCACCATTCTTGCCTGACGATAAAAAAAATGGAGTGGTGCTAAACGCTTGGGCGGCCGACGACCTCGCAGCCAAACCAGGTGACGAATTGAGCCTTACCTACTATGCGCTGGATGGAGCTAACCGCTTGGTGGAGCGCAGCAGCCGACTGATGCTAGCAGCGGTGGTTCCTCTAACTGGCTTGGCGGCGGACCCGCGCTGGATGCCGGATTTCCCCGGGGTGGCCAGCGCCGAAAAGACTGCGGATTGGGATGCCGGGGTGCCCATCGACATGAAGCGAATACGCGACAAGGATGAGGCGTATTGGAACGCCCACCGCGGCACACCCAAGCTTTTCATTCCTTTGAAAACGGGCCGCGAGTTGTTTGCTAACCGATGGGGCGAATTCACAGCCCTGCGACTGCCCGCAGCCGTGGCGTCTAAGGACCGTGTCACAACTGGCTTGTTAGAAGCCCTCGACCCGGCGGTGGCGGGCCTGACGCTGCAGGACGTCGGCGCGCAGGCCGGGGCGGCAGCGGGTTCGCCGGTGGAATTTGCCGGACTATTGATAGGAATGAGCCTGTTCCTGATAGCTGCGGCGGTGGCACTCACGGCGATGTTGTTCCGCTTTCACATTGAGCAACGCAACCGTGAGAGCGGATTGCTGGCGGCGCTGGGCGTCGCTCCTGGCAAAATCCTGCGCTGGCGCCTGCTCGAAGGTCTGTGCGTGGTGGCACTTGGCAGTGGCATCGGCACGCTGCTGGCGGTGGGCTACACGCGCCTTTTGCTAGGTATCTTGGAAACCATCTGGGGCGGGGCGGGCGGCCAGCGTTGGCTGAACTTCCACGTTGAAGCTAACACACTGGTAGGCGGCTTGACGGGTTTCGTGTGCCTGATGATGCTTGTCATCTGGCTGGTGACTCGCAAGCAGGCACGGCAAAGTGCCAGCATGCGCCTCGAGGCGGGCAACGAGGAAGTGACTCGGCCGAACCCGCAGCGAGTGCCGTGGTGGGCGCTTGGATATGCGGCGGGCGGGATCGCGGCGTTGGGCGGCAGCGGCTTGTTAGGGGAAGCCGGCGGGTTTTTCCTCGGGGGTTGCCTGTTCTTGTCAGCAGGGCTGGCGGTCTATCAATGGGTACTCCGGCGCAGGGTGGCGGCGGCGATGGTTAGAGAACTCACACCGCAGCGCTTGGCTGAGTTGAATTGCGCCCGGCGCGGCACCCGCAGTCTGGTGGTGGTGGGCAGCCTTGCCAGCGGCGTGTTTTTGGTGGTGGCGGTGGCGGCATTCCACAAGCACGACGGTGATGCCTGGCAACAACGCGAGAGCGGTGCGGGCGGCTTTGCATGGTGGGTGGAAACGACCCGTGCCATGACGCGCGGCAACACCCACCCGGAGGCGGATGACGTGCTGGACTTGGGGGATGCCCGTGGCCGCTTTGGCCGGGTACTGCCGCTTCGAATCGGCCCGGGCGACGATGCGAGCTGCTTCAATCTCAACAGCGTGATTCGTCCGCGTCTGTTGGCGACCGATGTGGCGGTCCTCGCCAACCTCGGTGCCTTCCCGATCAAGAAGGTACTCCCAGGCTGCGCCAAAAGTTGGGACTGCCTCCGCGGTGGCCGGGCGCTTCGGGCCTTCGTCGATGAGACAACCCTGTTATGGGTCTTGAAAAAAAATCTCGGCGACCTACTTATCTATCACGACGAATGGGGTCACGAGTTTCCTGTGGAACTGGCCGGCATGCTCGACGGAACCGTCTTCCAAGGCTCCTTGGTGGTCGATGAGGCCGGCTTGCTCCAACACTACCCATCAGCGGACGGTCCACGCTTGTTCTTGCTGGAAAATGCCGCCGGATCAGCGGTGCCGGACCGCGCCGATTTACAGCGGGCTCTCGCCGACGAGGGCGCTACAGTGACCAGCACCCGCGATCGACTCGCCGCTTTCAACAGCGTCGAAAATACCTATCTGGCAATCTTCCACCTGCTAGGCGGGCTCGGCGTGCTAGTCGGCAGCGCCGGCCTCGGCCTCCTAACAGCGAGAAACCTGCACGCCCGCCGCTATGAATTCTCCATCCTCCACACCTTGGGCGTGCCCGCTGCCGTGACCCGCCGCGTGGTCTTCGGCGAGGCCGCACAGATCATCCGCTGGGGACTGGGCATCGGCGTGCTCGCCGCCCTGGTTGCCATCCTCCCAAACCTATCCGGCGGCAGTATCACCCAATCACTCGGTTGGATCGCGCTGCTCGTCGCCCTCATCGCCGCGAATGCCTTCGGCTGGGCGTGGCTCGGATATCGCCGACAACTGCGCCACACGCTAGGTGCCACCCAGGAACCGACACCTCAATGAGGTCACCTCAGACAATCCGCAGCCAACGATGACGGGGGGAGATTTCCTCGCGAAAAACATGGGACTCCACGCTTGACGATTCTCATGGTCACACCATTTCCGCAATTCACTCCAGCCCCGGTGCCGCCGCACCTTCCGCCACCAGCACGAGCGTGGTTGCGGTTTCGGTTTTGAGCGCGATCCGCTCGCCTTTGAGGGTCTCTCTTTTCTTGCCGTCGCGATAGACATCAATTGCCTTGCCTGGCCATGGGTTCACCAAGGTGCAGGGGCGGCCCTTCTCGCTGTAAATCTTGACGGACTGGACGGTCCCCCCCTTGAGCGAGCTGGAGACCAAGAAGGCATCCCAAGTGCGAATATTGAGAAACCGCGCATCCTTGGTTTTCGGCCACACAGGGAACACACGCAGGACGTGCCCGAAGCCAGTGCAAAGCATCTCATTGATGGCATTGGGCACAATGCTGCAGTTCTCGACGCCATGGACGTTGCCTTTTGTGAACCCGTTGGCATCCCCAACGGTCACAACCATGTGGGTCAATTCCTTGAGGATGATTTCCGGATCGTAACCCACGCGAATGGCTGCGGCGTAGATGCTACTCATGCCATTGCCGTCGATCCACCGGTTCATCACGCGAATTGTGTCGCGCGAAATCTCAAGCAGTTTCGGATCGCTGTCCGGACCAATCGCCCCGGCCGGATAGATATGTTGGATGCCCACGGTGTTACCCTCTACCCAATCCGTCCCCTTCTCGGTGTAGCGAAACACCGTCGAACCATTCCTTTCCTGCGTGGGAAACGCGCTCAGATGTTTCAAGATATGTTGCCACTTCTCGAGGCGGGCAGCGTCCACACCCAATGCGTTGCTCAATTCCGTCGCCAGCTCAAAGGTTGTACGCACCAGCCCCAGAGAAACAACCGGATTGAAGTCCGTACCTGCGTGGTCCTCCTCAATGGCATCGTCCACTATCACATAACGCCCGTCCTCGTACTTCAGATAGTCCTCCCAAAAGTTGGCGACATCCAGAACGAACGGATAGACTTTTCTGGCGTAGGCAGTGTCATAGGTATGATACCAACGCATAGCCATATTCGCCAGGCAGTAGGCAGCATTGCTCTTCTGTCCGAGAAACGTGTTAGGCTTGCACGACCGAACACCCTTCGCTCCGATGCCCACCACATAATAGACGCCACGGGTTTTGAGCAACTCTTGGGCGGCGGCCCGGCCACGCTCCATGAAAGCAAGCACCGGTGCCTCAAAGGTGTCCGCCTGCTCAATGTGATTGCTGGAATATAGCCCGTAGAATTGCGCCTGATAATTGTAGTTAAGATGATAGTCGCCGGCCCAGCGCGGATCGTCATCCGTGGTCCAAAGCCCAAAGAGGCCCTGCGGGAATTCCAGATCACGGCTTCCGCTGCCCATCACGTAATTGGATAGATAATAACGCTGCTCCAGAACCGGATCTCCGAGTTCGACCAGCGAGCTTGCCCAGAACGCCCGCCACCACTGGCGGTGCTGGTCCTCTAGGGCCCTCAATTTCTCGGTATTCAATTCAAACGCCAACTTCCGCGCCGCAGCCAGCGGCTCCTTCGCGTCAAACGAACTCCGCATCGCCACCGCCACCGTCACCTTCTGGCCCGGCTCCAACGTGAACGTCGGTCCAGGCTGTCCCTTGACCTTGGGCGGTGGCAGCCTCTTGGGCGGTGGATTGGGAATAACTTGCGGCACGTATGGCTCCAGCTCCGGCTGCTTGAGCGTAGCACCAATGACAGTTAGAACGGCGGCCGCTGCGGTGGGCTCGATGACACTGTCGGCAAAGCCCTTGGTGGCCCACAGCAGGCCATCCGTTCGGCCCAGATCCTCCTCGGAGCCACGGCCGGGTGCCGCCCACAGCCGTGTTTGCACCTCGACTGGTGCACCCTCTGCTGCAAGCTCAACGAGCAAGACTGCCTCGGTAGCGGCGACAAAGGAACGCATCGTCACGCTGTTAGAACCCTTGGTGAAGCGCGACACCGTGATGGCGGGAAAGATTTCCTGCTCGACCCGATAGGTGGCGTCAGCTAAAGCCGCAATGTTGATCTCCAACCCGCCGAAGGGTCGGGGACCGCCAGTCCGGTGACCGTCCTTCAGTTTGAGAAAGTTGTTCTTGCTGAGCCAGTAGCGTTGAGCCTCGGGCTTGCCGCTGATCACCGCGCCCATATCGCCGTTACCTAACAGCGGACCGTGCGCCGAATCTCGCGAAGGAACTCCGCCCGGTGGCGCATCAAAGACCGCCTGGTAACGCGAGACGATTCGCTCTGCCTCAGCCTGTAACTTGGGATCGGGCAGGGCGGCCGGATTGGCAATTGCGGTCATGGCTCCCAACACCACCCAAGCGGATGTTAGACTAATCGCAAGATGCTGCCTGAAGTCGCTTGTTTTCATATGATTTTCGGGTGTGATTTTAATAAACATCAGGGTTGTGAGAATTCCGGCTTCCAGTCATCGGTGCGGAACGGGGAAGCTGGCAAGCCCGCAGAATTGACGTGGATTGTGAAGATTACATCTATCTGACATTGTTGCAAACTTAAAGGACTGGCCCCAGAATATTAGCTGAAATCCATCGAAGCGGCTTCGGCAAGCATCCGCGCGGCGTGCCGGAAACGTGGCAGCATTTGCTCATAGACCAAGCGCTTGGCCGGGTCCGGTTCCGCGCTGGCCTCGAGGCGGTGGATCGCATCGATGGGCGAGAAGTCGGCCCACAGGCCCGCAGCGACGGCCGCAACGGCGGCGGCACCCAACGATCCGGCATCCTGGCCGACGTTCGTTTGATGGATTGAGAGGCCGAAGGCATCAGCGAAAATTTGCCGCCACAGGGCGCTCTTGCTGCTGCCGCCGACGACCACCATTTCGTCGCAGACAGGGCAGAGTTGGCGCAGTTCGTCGAGGGCGAGGCGCAGGTTGAGGGCGATGCCTTCCATCGTGGCGCGGATGACGTCGGCGCGAGTGTGACCAAGGTCCAAGCCGAGGAATGCGCCGCGGATGCGCGGGTCGAGGTCCAGTGACGAACCGCCAGCCAGACTGGGGTTGAACAGGAGGCCTCGGGCACCGACAGGCGAGGCTGCGGCGAGGCCACTCATGAGGTCATAGACATCAATGTTGTCATTTTCGGCCCGGGCCAAGAGGTCCTGGCACAGCTGTTGGCAAACCCATTTGAACGATGTGCCAGAGGAAAAAATTGCCACCGCAGAGTTGAATAATCCAGGCATCACATGACTAAACACATAGGGCTTGACCCGCACATCGAGCAGTGGTTTGGCGGAGGTCACCGCAATCCATGCCGACGACCCCAGTGATGCATAGCTGCGGCCCTCGGCAATGTTTCGGGCCCCCAGCGCCATGCACGAATTGTCCACTCCGCCGCAGGCCACCTTGACCGTTTGCGGCAATCCGAGCTCAGCGGCGGCCGATGCCGTTAGCTCGCCAAGAATCGAGGCAGACGGCACAATGTCTGGCCAAATGTCGCGTGGTAAGCCGCTCGCCGCCACCAGGCCCGGCGCATAATCCCAAGCTAGCAGGTCGTACACGCCGCATCCCGAGGCATAAGAGAAATCCGTGGCCACTACGCCTGTTAGCATGTGGTTGAGAAAATCCTTGGTGCCCACGATCTTGTCAATCTTGCCAAATATCTCAGGCATCTGGTCCCGGTACCACAACGCTTTGAACACCGTGTAATGAGCCGC
The DNA here is from genome assembly GCA_903827375.1 of Akkermansiaceae bacterium. GTDB lineage: Bacteria > Verrucomicrobiota > Verrucomicrobiia > Verrucomicrobiales > Akkermansiaceae > Luteolibacter. The sequence goes on along the minus strand of CAIKHZ010000045.1, from coordinate 11,408 downwards.
CGGAAAACCGTTACCTGTCGTTAGATACCACTGCTCCGGATCCACATGACGGAAGAACTCAGCACTTTGCGCCTCGGCCCGCCGGTCCGACCAAATTGGCGTGGCCTCGCACAACAACCGGCCGTCAACATCGAGAGGCACACAGCCCAGGCTGTGGCCGGAGATGGCCAGGCATTGGATGGCGGCGGCATCCGCGCTTGGATGAAGCAGCAATTGGCGCGTCGCACTGACCAGAACGGACCACCAATCGGCGGGTCGTTGCTCGTGCCACGACGCTTGTGGATAGAATGTGTCGTACCCGACAAAAACAGAGGCGAGCCGCTGGCCGTCAGCCTCGTATAGCGAAGCTTTGATGCCGCCGGTGCCTAGATCATAGGCAATAATGTTGCTGGACATGAGTTGGATCTAACGTTGGTTCAGGGGTTCATGACACATCGACACTGCCGCCCGGCTGGGCGGCGCACTCGGCGAGGATGCGCGTGCCGCTCGCCGTGCCGATGCCGAAGCGCCGCACGCCAAGGCGGTACATCGCCACCAAAGTGGCCAAATCGCGCACGCCACCGGCCGCCTTGATGCCGGCGCGCCCGCCGACCGCCTCGCGGATCATAGCTACATTCTCGAGGGTGGCTCCGCTGGGAGCCCAGCCGCTGCCGGTTTTGACCCAAGCGGCACCGGCCTCGACACATAGTTCGCTGCCGATGCGGATTTGCTCGGGGGTGAGCCAGTGGCACTCGAGAATGACCTTGACCGGCACCCCGCCCGCCGCATCGACCACCCCCCGGATGTCCTCGCGCACCACCTCGTAGCGGCCACTGCGCAGCCAGCCGACGTTGATGACCATGTCCAATTCGGTGACGCCCTCGGCCAGCAACTCGCGGGCCTCGGCGACCTTGATCGAAGTGCTGTGCCCCCCCGACGGAAAGCCCACTGCCCCGCCAACACCAATGTGCGCTGCGTCAACCAGCAGGGACTTTAGCAAGCGCGTGTGAGACGGCAGCGCAAACACACAAACCACCCCCAACTCTCGGGCGGTGGCCGCAAGTTGGCGGATTTCAGATTCATCGCATTCAGCCCTAACGCAACTGAGGTCAATAAGGCGGGCAATCTCGTTTTTTGCTAGATTCATGATGGGCTGAGAAAATGAATAACCCGGCACCAGCATGCATGGCAAGCAGAGAAAAATGCAATACAAGGTGAGAGGAGAAATGGTAGAGATTGGCAGTTACTGAACTCTAAGTGTCCCTGTGCCCTTGATGAACTTGGGAGCACTCGCCGAGCTATAGGCACCCGCGGGCTGCAGTTTGCCATCGAAATATAGCTTACCGACAGGCATCTCCCCTTTGAAACCCAGCTCCAGCATCGCACCATCATAAATGCTCACCTCAGTCTTGTCTCCCAGACTGCGGGCATTGATCAACGACAGCGTGCCCTGCTTCACAGTTGTCGCCCCGGTATAGGTATTGATCCCGGAAAGCCCCCATGTGCCCTTGCCTGATTTCGTCAGTGAAGTGGTTGCCTTGCCTGCGCGGTCGTGTGGGTTGGCGATAGTACCGGCGAATTCGCCGGTGCCGACGGTGTCACCGGTTAGCCCGATTGTTTTGTTAGCGCCATAACCGGAGATCAATATGTCACTTGTGAGTTTGAAGAGACCGTTTCCGGATTGGTCGAAAGTCACGGATGATCTTTTCCCCGCAAGATTGATCACTCGGTCGGAGGCTTCGCCGGTTCCGGTATAGATTATCGCGCAGTCACCATCCTTCTCTGCCTCCCCAATAACAATCTCGCCGCTCTCAATATCTGTCGGTGCGCCTAGGCTGCTGCTGGCCTTGCCCATTCCCTTCGTGAAGCTGTTGAGAGAAGAAATGCTCAAGCCACCACTCTCAAGGATGGTCTGACCTGTATAAGTATTCTTGCCTGAAAGCTGCAGTGTGCCCGCTCCAAATTTTTTCATAACGAATGCACCGCCTCCGGGTCCTTTTGAATCCACAATGTTGGCTGAGACTGAGACCGGGTCCTTGGCGCTGGATGTGTCAATACAGAGCACCGAACCGGCCATAAGTCCGTTGTGGTCAACTCCGGTAACGAGATTCGTGAGCAATGTGCCGATCTGCGCTCCAGAGAACTCGCCCGTGCCTCCAACGCTAACCACCAGCGATGCCGAGGGATGAACACGGATCTTCGCCGCCGTCCACTGCGTGCCATCCGCATGATAGAGCGAAGCCACCTTCTTTACAAACAGCGCACCCTGTTGAATGATAGTCGGACCGGTGTACGTGTTGGTGCCCCACAGATAGACGCCGCCGTCATTCGATCTCCCGAATGCAGCCCACGTCCCGATCTTCGTAAAGCCGCCAGGCCCGCTCATTCCGCCGCTAACATGGTTGAAATTCACGTGATGCCCGGCGATTCGGGTGTTTCCATTCAACGTGATAGAGGCATTCCAATCGATATTCCCGGCATCGATCGTGCCACCGTTCAAGATCAGCGGATTGGTGGCATTGCCTTGCCCCGGCGCGAAGCCAGCGCCCTCATTGAGAGTTACCGGTCCGGTTCCAAGCGCGCTGTTCTCGGCAAGACGCAGTGTTCCGCCGTTAATGATGGTTCCACCGCTGTAGGTGTTGGACGGGCAGTTCATGGACAAGGTGCTGTAATGCTGGTTAGGCCCGCCATTGAGGTCGCCACTGGCGTTGCCGTTGCCACCATTATCGATGATGCCACCGGGTCCTGAGATCGGGCCATCGAGTTCGACTCGGCCACCGCCAGCAATCAAATTGACTGCAAGATCAGATGCCAGGATGATGGGTGTGGAGATTTTATCAGCAGTGAACCCTGCACTCTGACTGATAATGGGCGTTATGCCGGTAAACTTCAGACTTTTCCCGGTCAACGTCAGAGAGTTTCCTTGGCCCACAGCTAGGTTAAGGCGGTTGAGCAAAAAAACCTCACCAAGGTCATGCGCAATCTTGAATTTTCCTGGCTGATTGAAATCCATAACATAGTCCGGCTGCCCCGCCATAACCGGTGCCGACCCATCAGACAAATTGTTCGACCATTTGGAACCATCACTCCAATTGCCAGTCTCAGCCTTGTTCCAAGCAAACACGTTTGGCTTGTCGATCTTGATCGCCTTCACAGCACTCGCATGGGTGATCAACCCATCATTTGTCTTGTGAACAAGGGAATTCCCCTCAGCTTCAGCTTGGCTAGTGGCGGCCTTGGCAAGCGCACCGCACGGTTTGTCATCCTTGTTCGTCAGAAACGGCTCTTCGGGTTTGACGTCTTGTGGCGGCGGCAGTTTCGCGGCTTTTGCCGGATCCATATATTCAGCAAGGTCGCGCAGGGCGATAACCTTGTAGTTGTTATCCTTCAAATACTGCATCATCACCTTGAAGGTCGCGGGCTCTACTCCGACTGCGCCGTGCTCCATGTCCGGCACGCCGTGGAAGCAATACACGACCACCCGGCCTTGGCAGGCTTGCCGCGCCTTTTTGGCAAACTCCTCGATCGGCTGCCTTTCTGTGATCGTAAAGGACGGCACATCGAAAGGATTGTCCACCGTCGGCCGGTAGGGGCGTTCATGGCCGCCGCGGCCAAAGGTGTAGCCGCCCTTGGAGAGGTCCGGGCAAATGTTCCAGGCAACCCCATAAAGCGGCCAGCAGACGGTCGTCATCCTGGGCCCGCCATTTGCAAACAACTCATCCTCCATGGCTTGGAATGCACTCAAGCTTCCTGCGTGTCCCACCGTGTGGTTGCCTATCTCAAATCCCTGCTTATCCAGGTCTTTCATCTGCCTCCAAGTCATGTACCAGTCCTTTCGGGTCTTGAATGAATCGAAGTCGCAGACATAGAACGAGCCACCGAAGCCGAGTGGCTTTAGAATCGGGGCGACAATGGTCGCGTGACTCGCAGGAGCATCGTCAAATGTCAACACCACTAGCCGGTCGGGGATGGGCTTGCGCAAAATCCCGTTAGGATCGGGGGCAACCGCCGTCTGACCGCAGACTGCGGTGGGCAGCATGAGAGCGGCGAGGAGGAACCTCCTAACAATGCGTGACCTCAGGCGCAGGACGCAAGAACAAGACATTTGAGCGAACGACGGCATCTCTGGCATTTCGAGAAATCTGGGAGGGAGTGTTTTCAGCATGATGTGTGGTGGCTAGGTTTGTGTGCACATGGGCACCTTTTGAACATGGGGTGGCGTGGCTACAGGATCGTTGAAAGAAGGGGCGCCAGGGAGGTCGGCGAGACTGGCACAAGGCTACGAAACCGCACCCGGGATTCTTGCGCCGTATTCAGACGGCCATTCAGGCACCTTGCGGGCCATCCCAACCATCCAGCAAGAGACCATCCTCTGTCCTTACCCACTTGAAAAATCTCTCTCTCCAGACCCGCTCCCGCCAAGTCCCGGGGCTCCCGAGGAACATGCCCCGGGACCGCCGATCCCCAACTCGGCGACAACCCGCCATTTTTTACAGGCCAAATTCCTCAATTTTCCACACCCCCAGCCAGCACAGGGCTCGGGCGCTGGAAACCGACACTTTCCCAGAAAATCCCAAATATCCCGGAAATCACCCGTTCAGATAGCGAATTTCGATTGTATTTCCCGAACAATTGCAAGTACCGTCAGCGGGTTAGCCCGACCGAAGTAATGACTTGATAGCTACATCACCTGATTTTTGAACACTCGAACCTCTCATGAAAAAACAATCTGACGGCCACCGGACCGGCGGCTTTGCCTTGATCATCACCTTGGCGTTGATGGTGCTGCTCACGCTACTTGTCGTGGGTCTGTTGTCGCTTTCGAGCGTTTCGTTGCGGACTTCGGCGGCGGGCGAGGCGATGGCCACAGCCCGCTCCAACGCGCGACTGGCATTGATGCTGGCGCTCGGCGAACTGCAACGCAGCGCTGGCACCGACCAGCGGATCACCGCCCGGGCCGATATCCTCGACTCCAAAATTGCCAACCCGCAGATCACCGGCGTCTGGGAATCCATGGAAATCAAAGCCACTTCGCCGCCTTCTGCCGCCGACTACAAGATGCCGGCCAAGGACGCGAAATTCAAATCATGGCTGGTGTCCAGCCCGGACCCGCTGGCATCCCGCAAGGCCGCCTTTGCCAGACAGGAAGCCAGCTCGCCGCTGACGCTCTGGGGCAAGGGTACCCTCGGCGAAAAGGAACTAAGCACCCGCACGGTGAACGCGACCAAAGTGCCGCTGAGCGCCTCCATCAAATACCCAACCACCGGTGCCTTGGCATGGGCGGTGCTCGACGAGGGCCTCAAAGCGCGCGTCAACACCCCCTACATCGCCAACGCCGTGACCCCCGGTTCGAAAACCGTCCAACTCGGGGCCGGTCAGCGCCCCGGCGTCGAGTTTATCGACGGGCTTTCCGGGCTCGAACGCAGCCTTTTCAACAATGACAAGGCACCCTTCGCCACGATCCAAAAAGGGGTCACCCGCCTCAATTACGGCCTAGCCGCTCAAAACCTCGGCAAGGCCACCCGCGAGGCCCTGCAAGCCGTCACCCACGACATCACCACTCAGTCCCTCGGCCTGTTCACTGATAGCGCCCACGGCGGCTTCAAGCAGGATTTCCACCTGCTGACCAGCTCCCCCACCCTGCCGGCGAACTTCAAGGACAGCGGCATCTACGCATCCCGCCTGAGCCTCAACAAGGCCAATGCACCCTCCGATCCGACTTGGGCCTCGCTGCGGGATTTCAGCCGCCTCTATCGCGATAAACTCCTCAAGGACGGCTCCGGCGTGCCTTACCTCAAGGCCCAGTGGCCCCCCGGTTGGCAAGCGGCCACGGGTAGCGCCCCATCGCTCACGGTCAACCGCGCTCCGCCACCCGGCGTGGTCCTGCTGCCGACGATTGCCAAAGTGCAGATGCTCTTTAGCCTCATCGGCCACGACTTGTACGATTACCCTCCTCCTGTCGGCACCCAGGTCCCGCCGAGCGCCCCCGGTTTTCATGGCCCGCAGGAAGGCCAGTTCCGCGGCACTCCCTTCAATTACGACCTTCACCTGCTCTACTCCCCCATCGTCACCCTCCACAACCCCTACAATGTTGCCATCGATTGCAGCGACCTGCGAGTGCAATTTCTCAATGTGCCTTTTGCCATGCAGATATTCCGAAATGGGATCCCTCAAAGCACCGGCTTGGTACCTCTGGAAACGATGTTTGCCGATAATGACCAAGGCCAGGCTGCCAAGGTTTTCGGAATGAACTTGAAAAACAAAGCGGCTAACGGAACGCCCGGCACCACCAGCATTCGCTTGCTACCTGGCGAGGTCAAAGTTTTCTCGCCCTATATTGACCCGGCCCACTCCTATCGTGACGATTTCAGAAATGGCCGCCAGTATTGGGACATCTATGTGGGCACCCACCTCACTGATAATATTGAATCCATTCCGGGTTGGCGCGGCCCGGGCATTGGCTTTGACTGCGACTGGTTAGCGGGTAGCCAAGCGGTGGACGGCCTTGGTGCCAACGGCCACTGGGCGTCCTGTTATGGATTGGCCAGGGACGACCAAATTCACGTGATCTTCGCCCCCTTGAGCATCCCGATTAGCAATAATAAGTTCATCGTCCAATTGTCAACCACCAGCGGTTCCACGTCTGGCACGCCCACCGTCATCAGTGCCATCGAAATCAATTATGAATCCGCCACCGGTCTCCAGGATTTCATCATCGGCAAAGGCGGCACCCTTCGCTATCCCAAAACCGGCTCCATTCGCGGCCTGGACCTCGTTGACCATGCAACCACTCCGATTAGTAGCTACATTCATCCGAAACCCTTCGCCATGCTCAGCGTCCAGGCCAAAACCACCTCCGGCGCTCGCGATCCCAGCAACGAGGATGGTACCCTGGCCACCAAACCGTGGTGCTTCGCTCACGCCAACGCCGCCGTCTCATCCCAGAAGATTCCCACCGAACACCCTGCCAACCATTCACACGAAATCGACTTGCAAGTTCTCGACGTCAAAACCGGGTCCAGCAATCTGGTCCAGGTCGATGGCCTGGACCGCGGCAATTTCATCTCAGGCCACACCCCCTTCAACGGCACCAAATTCGGCGGCCAATACGATATTCCACTCGCTCCTATCCAAAGTTTCGCCTCGCTCAACGGCGCCAACCCTGGCGGTGCCTCCGGTTACCTGCCACGCTTCGCCCAACCCATCGGCAATTCCTGGGCTCATCCGCTCATTGCCCCGGGCAATTTGATGGAAATGAAGAGCAGCGGCACTTACCTCGATCACTCGTTCCTGCTCAACCTCGCCCTTTATGATAGCTTCTATTTCTCCGGCTTGGCACCTCAAATCGGCCCGTTTGGCAGCGGCAAAACCACCACAACCCTGGCCGCCGACTTCGCAACCGGTAAACCACTGGACGACCCGCGCTTGTTGCTGCACCTGCCAGACACCCGCTCCGCCAGCGACCTTGCCACGGAAGTCGCCAAGCCCGACGCCTACACCCGAATCGCCTCCTGGCAATTGATGCAAGGTGCCTTCAACGTCAATTCCACCTCAGTCCTCGCTTGGAAGGCGATGCTCGCATCCATCCACGATTCTCAGGCCATCATCAACCAACTCAATAAGACGGCCAAGCCTCCCATCTCAAAACTCTCAGACCTAACTAACACAAAAAAGTCAGAGGCACGCATCAGTCGCTTCCGTTTGCCTGTATCCATGTCCGCAGCAGACGGCGGCGACTTCAAAGATGGCTATTGGCTCGGCCCTCGCGAGTACTCGGATTACCAACTCACCGCGCTCGCCCAAAGCATCGTCAAGCAGGTGAGGCTGCGCGGCCCGTTCCTATCCATGGCCGAGTTCGTCAACCGACGCCTCGGCACCGATGATATGGCCCAGCGTGGGGCCTTGCAGCAAGCAATTGACGAAAGCGCGCTCAATCAGGGGTTCGCCGTGGCCGCCAACGCCGGCTTCGAAATCCTGCCCGCCAAGGTGTCCACTTACAAATACGTCAATTCCATCGCCGGCAGCGGATCAAGCTATCAAGGGGCTCCGGGGTACCTCAGCCAGGCGGATATCCTCAATGTGTTAGGCAACGCCGCCACGCCCCGATCAGACACATTTACCATCCGTGGCTACGGCGAAGCACGCGACGCCTCTGGCAAAATCACCGCTCACGCCACCTGCGAGGCAGTCGTCCAACGATTCCCTGAATGGGTCGATCCCGCCGACCCCGTCGAAACCGCTCCCGCCCAACTCAAGAGCCAAGCTAACAAGAATTTCGGCCGCCGCTTCCTCATCACCTCTCTGCGCTGGCTCAATTCTAACGAAATTTAGAAAAAAATTAGCTAGCGAAGCTTCGCCTCAGACCGGAGGTGCAAGCCCCTACCCCGGGGTCAGGAAGTCGGAATCTGGCACAGGGGGCATTGCTGAATCCGATTTGCATGGCAAATGCCCCCAGTTGTGGCGATTCTCCGGCTGTGCCAACCACGCGGGCCATTGTGACGCGCCTCACGCGCCTGACCGATACCAGTCTCATTGTCCACTGGTTCACCCAGAATCATGGACTGATGAAAACCGTGGTCAAAGGGGCCCGTCGGCCAAGCAGCCCGTTTGCAGGCAAGCTTGACCTGTTTTTCGGGGGTGAAATCAGCTTGCTGCGAGCCCGGCGCGGCGAGCTGCATGTTCTGCGCGAAGTGGCCATCGACGAGTGGCGTGAGGGTTTGCGGCAGCATTACAGTTCCACGCTGCTGGCTGCGTACTTCGGCCAACTCCTCGAACTCGCCGTCCAGCCCGAGCATCCCGAACCAGACATCTACGACCTCTTGCGCCGCGCCCTGAATCACGTGACAGTCAGCGGCGCCAGCCTGCGGGCGCTTCGGCACTTCGAGGCTGAGCTCGCCCGCTTGCTTGGCGTGGCTGACCACCAGCGCTCTGGCGAAGCCTGCCTGACCGACGCCCTGGGCCTCCTTCCAACATCCCGGCTGGCGCTTCAGGAGCAACTTTCCGCAGGTGATAGTTTGAACTCGCCAAGTGCGTAAACCCACTGCTAAGACAGCCGCAGACGAGCAACCCCACCGACCCAAGCAGATGGACTCTCCCACCACCAACCTCATCAGCATTCTTCGTGAACGACTCAAGACGCTGCGCGACGCCGGCGATATCCAGGAGGCACTCCACGCCGCCAACGCCGCCGTCGAAAAAACCCAGCAAACCCTCGGTCAGGGCATCGACAGCATTGATGCGTTTGCCGACGTGCTCGAAATCCGCGGCGATATTCTCCGGGAAACCGGCAATCATGAAGCCGCCCGCGAGGATTATCGCCAGGCCATCGACCAACTCGACAACCGCCCGGACCGCCAGGACCAGATCGGCCGCCTACACGCCGGATTAGGAGCATCTCACGATTCACTGGGCAATCCGGCACGTGCCGCCGAACACTGGCGCGAATCGATGGCTTGCTTTGAGCGTCACGAACCGCCCTTGCTAATGGACGTGGCGGCCCTCGCCAACAACCTCGGCTTTCTAGCAAAGGCAGCAAAGGACCTGGATGCGGCGGAATCATATTTTCTCAAAGCCTTGGAGATTCTCCACGAGCACCTCGGCCAGGATCATGAGGAAACCGCCGCTGTTTCTAACAATCTTGGTGCGCTCTATCTGGCAGCAAAGTATCATGAGCAGGCCCGCGAAATGCACATGATGGCACTGGAAGCCCGCCGCAAACTCTTCGGCGAGGAACACCCGGATACCGCCCAATCCCACAACAATCTCGCCCTCGCCTTACTGGAAACCGGCGACCGTTCATGGGCTCGCCGCCATTTCGAAAAATCCCTCTCTGGCTTCGAAGCCCTCGGGGCCAATTATGCCGATGACCTGGAAGCGGTGGCTTCGAATTATTGCGGATTCCTGCGCGAAGAAGGCGAAAATGCCCAAGCCGAACTCATCGGCCAACGGGTCCGCTCCGTTCTTACCTCTCACCGATCCTAGAACGGACATTTAAAGTCAACTTGCGCCACCGCCAGTGCCGCGATGCCTTCCTTGCGTCCCACGAAACCCATCAACTCGTTGGTGGTGGCCTTGATGCCCACCCGCGCCGGTTCGATTCCCAACGCCTTGCCAATATTCCAGCGCATCGCATCGCGATACGGCTGAATCTTCGGGGCCTCCGCAATGAGGGTCGAATCCACATTAACGATCTCAAAGCCCGCTGCAGCAGCCAGCTTCCGGCACTTTTCCAAAATCCGCAGCGACGACATGTCCTTGCACGCAGGATCATCTGGCGGAAAAAAATGCCCGATGTCAGGCTCACCCAGTGCCCCGAGCACGGCGTCGGCAATCGCATGACATAACACGTCCGCGTCGGAATGCCCCCCCAACCCATGACTGTGCGGGATGGTCACGCCACCGAGCACCAGTGCGCGGTCGGTCACTAAAGGATGAACGTCGTAGCCGATGCCAGTCATATAAAAAAATGGGGGTTGGGTGGGTGGTGAATGGGTGAATGGGCTTCTGTCTTGCAGCGCAGCGATCTTCTGTCTTGCATCTTGGGCCCGGGCAAGAATTGTTAGAGAATCTCGTGAATCGGCAACTTGCCATTGGTTGCGACGATGGACCATGCGTCGGCATATCCCTCCACTGCGCTCAGATCGACCATGCCACCGGCGGTTTCCACCAACAACTGGCCGGCTGCAATATCCCACAGCGAAATGCGAGACTCGATGTAAGCGTCCAGACGGCCGCTGGCGATATAGGCCATACCGAGGGCGGCAGAACCCATCATGCGCATTTTACGCGCTCTCAAGGATGCCTTGCGAAAGCGTTCGATGCCGGTGTGCAACGCCTCTTCATCCTTGCCGCAACCGACAAAAAGGATTGCCTCGGCAAAGTCGGCCCGGGTGCTGGCATGGATCGGCCGACCGTTGAGCAACGCCGGCCCCCCCTTGGCGACGGTCCATGTTTCGCCAACCATCGGATCATGAATCACCCCCACGACAATCTCTCCAGCCACCCGCAATGCGATGGAAACACAAAAATGCGGAATTCCGTAGAAAAAATTTACGGTGCCGTCAATCGGATCCACAATCCACTGACGCTCGGACTCCTGGTTGCCGGCAATGCCTTCCTCGCCGTACAAGGCGTCGCCGGGATGCTCACCTAACAAAATGCCAGTGATCAGGTCCTGCGCGCCACGGTCCAGCGCCAGCTTGATGTCGTGATGAGTGGCTTCATCGACAACGGCATCGCTGCCGAAGTTTGCACGCAAAAGTTGGCCCGCTTCAAGCGCGGCATGAGTAGCTAGTTCGAGGTCGGTCATGGAAGTGCAGGATAAGATGCAAGACTGCAAGTGGCAAGCCCAGAGTCCCAAGACGCTAGCCATCGGGTGCAGGACAGATTTATTCAAGGTCTGGCGATTTCTTGGTTTTGCGTATTTTTTT
>CAIKHZ010000044.1 GCA_903827375.1 Akkermansiaceae bacterium | reverse complement strand
CGCAATCCGCAATCCGCAATCCGCAATCCGCAATCCGCAATCCGCAATCCGCAATCCGCAATCCGCAATCCGCAATCCGCAATCCGCAATCCGCAATCCGCAATCCGCAATCCGCAATCCATCCCTCCAATCCAAAATCCTCCCCCTCCTTTGCGTCTTTGCGCCTTTGCGCGAGGCAATCTTCTCTCCTCTCCTCTTCTCTTGCGTTCTTGTTCAGCGGTTCAAGCCTCTTCCTCTTCCATTCAAAAGACAAAATCCAAAATCCAAAATCCAAAATCCAAAATTCCATCTCTTGACATCCCTCCCCCACGATGAAATCCCCCTCCATGGCCTCGCGCAGCATCTCAGTTACCATGGAGTCGTCCTATCGTTCCTCTCTTTCCAAGGGGTTGCGCCAGGACAAGCAGAAAATTGACGCGTTCCAAGACTACCTCAACAAGCGCGGGTTCACCATCCCCGTCCGCATCAACCTCAAGGGCTTTCAGGAGCAGGCCGGGGCCAAGCGCAAAATCGTCCTCGGGGCCTTTGCCGACCTTCCAGCCTCGATCCTCGGGGCCGACGGCCGCCCCGCCTCCACTGCGTCCTCCGGCAAACCACTAACTGGAGAGCCGGATGCGGGAGATCTGCAAGTCCGGTTCGGAGGGAGGGGCGGGGCAAATCAATGCCCTGTCCCTACCTCTATCACCTGCGCCGCTGCCCATCGTCATTCAGAACTCAGTGTTCGACCTCTCTTTCGACAACGGAGCGAACAAGTCAAATTCCCTAACTGTCGGCTGTGGGCGGAAGCACAATGCCTCAAACAAATGTTACCATGCGAGGACTGACCCCATCGTCCGATGGAACCAGTCCTCGGATTTCAGGGAATTGAGCAGGCTCGATCCCGTGGCGCTTTTGAGGTCGAACACTGAGTTCTGTCATTTCATTCGCATCGGCTGTCATAGACACGCCGCTACAAATGCGACAAGCGCCAATCCTGATTGAACCAGGATTGGCGCTTGGGTGAAGTGGAATGAGTGTTCCTTGATACGATCTAACGACTGCAAGAGCCTCCGAAAGATGCCTGCTTACGGTGTGACCACCAGACGGCAGAACTTGCGCTCGGCTCCTGTGGGCAGCGTGAAGACAACCTTGCCCGGATCTGAGAGGTCAACGCCGGAGGTGGCGGTTTGCCAAGTGCTGAGGTTATCAGATACCTGCACCTCAAACGAAGCGACCGTGCCGACGTGCGGCCAAGTGACCTTGCCGTCGATCACACCTGGGTTGGTGGCCAAGCCGTTCATGCCCATGAAATACGCAACTCCATTGGCAACCCCGTCCTGGTTGTAATCCTCGTTGGCCGCACCACCACCCGCATTTTGCGTCGCCCAGCTGGCATAGCCACTGGTCGCGGCGCTAAACCACTTGCTCGTCAGATAGGTCTCAACCTGCAACCGCTCCTGTTCGGATAGCACACGGTCGTATATGATTACTTCGGCTTGATACTGGTTGCCAGCATGATAGGTGCGGTCCTTGTTGAAGGAATCAGCTTGCGCGGTTCCACCGTCAGTGAGCACTTCTACCAGGTTATACCCGTTGTGAAGGGTCGTGGGCATGGGATCGTTTCGTCCGTCGACCAGGACGCCATTCACATAGGTGGATCCATTGTTGATGGCATCACTGTATCCCGCCCAAAGCGATGAGGCGGCGTTATCATCGCTAGGCCGGTGGAAATGGTAGGCATCGGCATCGGTCAGCAGGAAGCTGTTGCCCTTGAATACTGAGAACACCGTTCGGATGTTGCTATCTCTGGTGAATCTCAAGGCAGCACTGTTGCCAGCACCGTTATTCCCGGCGAAGTAGATCGCGCCCAGACCACTTGCTGTACCCGAGTTTGCCACATATACGGGTGTGGCGTTGCCGCTAGGCACCGTAGCGTTGGCACCATTGCCACTGATATCATTCCACTGGGTGACGGGGGCATTGTCAGCCAAGCCGAGCGCAGAAGCGTCGAACCAACGGGCGTAATCACCCACCGGCGGACCCGGTGGCAGGATGGTGACCGTGACGGTATAGTCCTTGGTGGTGCTATCCGAGGCTGTGACTATGTAATGCACCGGACTGCTGAAGTCTTGGGTGGATCCGCTGACTGGGACGCAAGTGGCATCGGTGGACAGGGTGAACGTGGGTGCCAGCGCCGTCACTGCCGTGCCCTGCGGCACATATTTGGTGATGGTGGTGCCAGTGATGCTGGCGTCGCCGCACGTGGGGAAGCTGAAACTGGTGATTTTTGCCTGTGGGCCCGTCGGATAGGTAGAGCCCTCAATGTTGTACTTAGCAGTTAGATAGGCACCAACGGCGAGTTCCTGTCCTGGGGTGAGCACATGGTCATAAGCAATGATCTCAGCCACATCCAAGCTACATGAGTGATACTGGGCCGAGCCGTTTCCATAACAATTTCCAAGGCTGTAATTTCTCGGATTTGTGTCTGGATATGCACCGGTGATCTTCAGGATGATGTAAACGCCGTCGTTAGTGACGTTATTTCCAGGCAAGACGGTTCCATTCTCCGACACGGCTGCGGGGGAATTTCCGCCCCAGAATGAGCCTGCTTCGTTGCCCATCATGTAGCCGTGTTGATCGGTGACATTGCCCAAAGCAGCGCCCCATTGGGTGAAGCCGTTCGAGCTATCCGGATTCCTGATGACCATGTACTGTTCCTTGGCGAACAGGGTGCCGACGATGTCCGCATACCCTTGGTTACGGAATTGAACCACCGGCAGGCCATTGACCTGGCTGTCGGCATAGGTCATGGTGCCGGCCGTCCGCGACGCCGTATGTCCATAGCCAGAAGAGTCCGTCCAAGTGTCCACTGAGTTGCCGTTGCTGAGGCCGTGGAGTTGCGACGCATCATACCACGCGACGAGACCATCGCTCGTACCCAAGCCAGCTGGTGCGGGCGGGGCCACAATGACCGTGACGGTATATGCATTGTTGGTGATTCCGTCGCTGACGTTGTAGGTCACCGGATCAGTGAAGTTACGCGTTTCACCGGAAACAGCCGTCACGCCGCCAACCGTGCAGGTGGTGGCATTGGCAAGTGAGAAGGTCGGCGTGAGCGTCGTTACATTCGTCCCGTTTGCAACATACCAAGTGATCGAGGCGGCATTGCCCGAAACCTTGCCAATGCTCGCGCCCGGACCAAAACTGACGATATTCGGTGAAGGCACCTGATATTCTGTGGTCAGGGCGTATTTTTGAGTTAGATAAAGTCCTACTGTGTTGGCCTCGTCGGCGGATAGAACGTGGTCATAGAGGATCACCTCGGCGATGTCGCCATTCAACTGTGCGCCATTGCCGGCGGCACCGTCACCGATGTTCCAATTCAGGCCGCTACCGGTATTATAATCGGGCGAGTCGGCACCGATCTGAGTTCCGTCCAGGAGCATCCGATAGACAGAGCTGCTACTTTCCAGGGTGAAGAGATGCGAGCCGGATTGTGGCCATTTGCCGAAACTGAAAGATCCGCCAGCACGGCCGCCACGGAACGACCCGGGAGTGGACTCAGTCCAAGAGTCAGCCACCCAGCGCTCGTCGTTATTGCGATTTCCGAACAAGCTGTAGCGGGCGTCATTATTGATCGTCCCAACGGTGTAAAGGCTGGCCGCGCTGGGAAATTTGGCGCTCAGATCCCCAAGATAGAGCCTGCCACCGCTATCATCGCCGGTTTGTGTGAAGTGTAGCACGGGCTTGCCGTTCAACGAATTAGCAACGTAGGTCGGTGCTGGCTGGCTACCAGTTTGGCTCGTGGCATTATGGAAGTTTCCACTTTGATCAATCCACTTCAGGACGTTGCCGGAACCATCCACTTGAGTGGTATCGGCGGCATTCACTGCATCGGCTTTCAGCCACACGACCAAGCCGCCCAGGGGCAACTGCGAGACGGAGACTGTCACGATATAGTTGTTTTCGGTTGCTCCATCGGTGACTTTGTATGTCTGCGAACTGGAGAAGTTATATGAAGTTGTACCGCTGTCATGATCGCATGTTCCGGAACTCAGGGTGTAGCTCGGAGCCAGGCTCGTCAGGTCTGTCCCAGGGGCCACCAGTAGAGTGACCGTCTTCGATACTTGATCGATGGCGGCGGTACCACCCGTGACACCAAAGGAAGTGATCAGGGCCGGGGCGGCCACGCTGAGCACGCCACTTGTTGTATCGAAGGTCCAGGTCTTGCCGCTTGCATCGGCTTTTGTGAAGACCTCGCCAGACTTGGTGAAGCCTGCCACGCCAAAGCTGCCGCCAAAGGATTTGGTCGCGACATCCACCAATGTCCAGGATCCGTTTGAGCTGCTAACCAATGAAGTGTCAATGGTGAACGTTCCATCCAAGGTGGCGGTTCCTCCACCTGTAATTTTATTGCTAGATGCATCTGTAATGACAAAGGTCAAGCTGCCGGCGCTATCGAGAACCAGCGTGCTACCGGCATTGACGGTGGTGTTGCTGCTATAGGTACTCGGGCCCGAAAGGGTCAAGGTGCCGCTGCCGGTCACTTGCAGGAAGCCGATGCCGGAAATCGCGCCGGACAACGTTTGCGCTGCCGAACTGGCATAATTGAGGGTGGTGGTAGAACCAAGTGCGATGGCACCCGGATAGATGCCATTGCCCAAGGTTCCCAGCCCGTTGGAAGTATTTCCACTGCTGTGTGTGATGGTGCCGCCGATCGTCAGGCAGCCAGCCGCTGGACCGCCGCCTTGTGCTAGGGTGAGGGGCCCGGTGAAGGTATTGACCGCGTTGAGATTCACCCAGCTCTGTGAGCCACTTTGGCATCTGAAGCTAATGGTTACGCCCAGCGGGCTACCGTCGCCAACGTCTGGGATTCCCGAGTTGAATGTAACTGATTCACGGTCGCCGTTGCCGCTGCTTCCGGTGCTGATAGCGAGAGTCGTTGCTCCGCTAGAGGTGTTCGTGATCGGTCCGTTCACGACAAAGTCCATGTCGTTGTCATTGAACGCAAGCCGAGGAGTGATACCCGCAAAGACGATAGACGCGTTGTTGACGATCGAGAGAGTTGGTCCCGCCTGGCTTGCGTTGGCCCGAAGTCTCGAGTTGGCGTTGAGCGTGCAGATACCTGTTTCGTTGAACGTCTTGGTGGTACCGACTAACGTTGTAGCGCTGTCATCGATATTGGTGGTGGCACCACTTGCGATGGTGATGTCGGCACTAGCAGATTGAAGCGCTAAGATCGCGGCTATGGTACCTGCTAGGGCGGTGTTTCTGAGTAAACATGTTGCTCGATTGATTGAATTCATTCGCTGGTTTGTTGAGGTGTATGGTTCTCTTTGTTTGCTGTTAGAAAATCGGTCCGCTAGTGCCATCTTGACTTTCTGCCGCGCCGATTGACGAGCTGTGAAATCTGCAAGATGGGCGTAGCGGGCCCAAATTCGTGTGGCGAAAGAAAAACCATGGGAGGCCCATGACGAGATAATTCCAACAATTCGCAGGAATTGACTAGAGAAAGGCGGCTGATGCGGAGTGAGTTGACGTTACGAATGAATCGCTTTGAGAATACGTCGGGATTCGGCGATTCCGTCATTTGGCCATTCGGTTAGGAATATAGCCATCCTCGGCAGCCCGATCGGACTTCGGGAAGGGGAATCATCAACTGGAATAGACCTGCAAGCTGAGGCAAGGGGGAACCCCATGGATGTCCTGACGCGCAAGGATCAATTTTTTGCAGGCGTGCTGGTGAGTCGCTGGCTGGCGCTCAATCCAAAACGTTCTGGCCGATACATTTCTTCGACCTTAGCGGCCGGCGCGGTGACGTTTCCTGCCGAGCGAACTCGGGCGAGATAGCGGAAGGTGAAGGAGCCCGCAGGCAGATGGTCGCAGAAGTAGAGGACACGGTCGGCGCGAATCTCACGGTAATCCGCGGCCCATGCGTGGTCGAGTGAGCCACCCTCGCCGGCCTGCTGGCTGTGGAATTCCGGATGAATCGCTTCGAGGATGGCTGGCAACGGATCATCGATGGCAACAAAATGCCCGGGGCGAGGCGTCTCTATTCGCAACGTCACCAGCACACGGTCGCCGACTTCCAGCCCCGTCGCATCACGCAGCGAACCGTCACTGGCAATTTTTTGATAGGCTCGGGACACCGCATAGCCGCGGTCCTGCCGGGGTTGCTCGGTCAGCGAAGACCTGACGACAAAGCTCGCCTCGCCGTAAAGTGCATTTTGTTTTTGGTTTTTCACCTCGACCTGACCGAGCGGAGCCGTGGCGGCGAAGGTGAATTGCGAGGTTTGCGTCAACTTCTCTTTGGTTAGAGATACTTCAGAGGCTACACCGGCCTTGATCAGAGTTGCATCGACGGGTTTGATCTCGCGTTCGACGGTGGCAAAATATCGGCTGAGAGCGAGCAGCGCCCAAGCGTTTTCCTGGGTCGTCCGCCAACGCCCGTTGCGGCGCTCAGCGAGCAATTCCTTCGCCAAGCGGCCGACCTCCGGATCGGCGGGCTTGAAGCCGCTCCAGGCTAACAGTAGAGCGGCACGCTCCCGCGTCGCGCTGCCAAACCACGATCCACCCTCCGGCGCTGGGGTACGAGGGTCGAGCAGCAGGGCGATGCTTTTTGCCGATCCCTTGGTCACCGTCATGGCGCAGGCCAACAAGGCGCGGCCTTCGCGGGACAACCCGGCACGCCGTGCTAACAATTGCTCGTGATAGGCGGGCTCCGACGCACCAGCAGCGGCCAGGGCGAAGAGCGCGAGGGCATAATCGTCGAGGGCGGCTTCCCGGCGCTTGGCCCCGAGACCGCGCAGTTGGCCGCTGACATATTTGAGGAGTTCGGGCCACTTCGCGGGCATCGTT
Organism: Akkermansiaceae bacterium; assembly: GCA_903827375.1. Lineage (GTDB taxonomy): Bacteria > Verrucomicrobiota > Verrucomicrobiia > Verrucomicrobiales > Akkermansiaceae > Luteolibacter. Next base: position 20,041 of record CAIKHZ010000044.1, on the reverse strand, counting down.
TCGCCTTGGCGCTCCAACAAGCCAAGAGCCAAAATGGCGTATGCGCTGGGGAACAAGCTGGCCTCATGAGCGCCCGGCCAGTAGCCGATGCCGCCGTCCCGGGTTTGCAGCTTGGTGAGTTTGTCGATGCCGGTTTGGATGGCCTCGTGGGTAGCGGCCCTGGTTCTAACCACTTCTGGCAGAACCGGGGAGAGGTCCCCGGCGACGATCCACGGCACCAGAGCCGAGACGGTCTGTTCCGCGCAGCCGTAGGGATACTCTAGCAGTGCGGCACTTGTCTCCCGCAACGACGCGAGCCGGGTGTTGGAAAGAGTCACCCGCAGCGACCCATTTCCTTCTAGCAATTGTGGGTTTACCCCGGCCAACAAATCGTTAGAAGTGGCACCGAGGTCACTCAGATAGGTTTCCTTCAACACGGGAGCGGGAGAGCCGACTTTCAAGGTGGCGGCGAGCGCGTCATCGTAGGTTTTGCCGTCCGCCTCGAGGCGGGCCGTCCATTTCCATGAGGCATCACCCATGGCACGCAAGCGCACCGGGAAATCCACTGTGGCAGCTGCTCCATCGTCGAGGGTGAGGGTGGCGACGAGTGGCGCTTGCGCCGGTTCGGCCGTCGCGTCGAGGACGAGCGCGACCTCTGCCGTGCCTTTCGCGCCGGTTTCATTGCGAACCACGGCCCGCACGATCATCTCATCACCGACGTTGGCAATCTGGCCGAGGGCAGACAGGATCATGAAGCGCTTGCGCAGGCTGACGGCGGATTCGCCCGATCCAAACCGGTTAGCCCCGGCATGGACGACGGCCACCAACCGGTAACGGGTGATCGCGTCGGGTGCCTTGAACTTGACAGTTAGATTACCTTCGCGATCGGTTCGCAGCGCGGGAAACCAGCAAGCCGTGCCGGGAAAATCGCGGCGGAGTTTCGGGCTGGGGCCATCGCCGCCGCCGCCTCCAATCAGGTATCCTTTATTAGAAAACCCACAATCGGCCGGGTCTTCCGGGAGCAGGTGATAGAGGGACAATCCGGTGCGGATGCCGAGCGGGAAGGACAATTCGAAAATCGAGCGGGGCTTGGGACGCTCATAACCGGTGATGGTGAGCAGGCCGTCGTCCACTGCGAAGAATGTGACTTCGGCATCGGCGACGGCGGCCCCGCTGCTGTCGCGAACGCGCAGGTCTGCGGCGATCTCGTCCCCGGGTTCGACGGTGGCTGAGTGCGGCGCGACCTCGACGTTGAGGCGCGCGGACGGATTGGTGACGTGCAATTGGCAGAGGCCGTAGCGGAAGTCCGGCGACTTGAAGCGCCGGGTACTCTGCTCTGCACCGCGGATCAATACCATCGAAACAAACACGTTAGGGGCATCGCCAGCTTCAATCGGAATTTCGATCACCGGCGCGTTGCCTTCAAGCCGGGGGTGCAGGCTGCGCAGAACCCGCGACCCGCGTTCAACGCTCACCCGGGCCTCGCCGGAAATCGGGGTTTTCACCAGGATGCGGGCGATGTCCCCTGGCTGATATTCGAGTTTATCGGGCACCAGCTCGACTTGCGCGGGGTTGCGATAATCCCATGCGATGGCCTCTTCACCAGCAACATTGAAGTCGTAGCTGACGCTCGTCGGGCGGCCCTTGGCATCGTTGGCGCTCAGGCGAAGGAGGTACTGGCCGGCACCTTGCGGCTTGAAGCGGGCACTTTCGCCAGCGGGAAGTTGCCAGCCAGACGTGCCGTGTTCGGGCAGCAGCGTCCGACCCTCGGCGGTGGCGACGGTTTCCTCGCTGGTCTCAGTGCGAAACGAGACGGCGTTGCCGGCACCTTGCACGCGGACGGTTTCATGGCGCAGACGCAGCAACTCGGCTTTCACCGCGACGGGTTCGCGCAGCGGTTCGCCGTCGGGCCTAACCGCCACCGCGCAGGCGATGATATCGTCGGCGCGGCCGAGCACTTCCAAGTCCGGGCGCTTGAGGCCCAGGTAAAAATCTGAGGCATCCCTGGCAAAGGACGCTCTCTCGGTGACCGTCTGCTGATTGATGTCGGTGACCTCGACGGTGAGCGTTCCGCGACTCGGGCCACCCGCCGCTGCGGGCAGATTGGGTCGGATGGACAAGCTGCCAGTGGCGGAGAGTTTTTCCTGGCCGCGAAGGGTCAGGGATTTCTGGCCGGCGGCGTGGATGTCGGAAAAGGTGAATTCCTCAAATCCGGCGGGCGTAAATTCACGCGCCGCATATTGGAGTGTCCAGCGCACCTGGCTCTCGCCCAGCGCCGAACCAAAAAGGTACTTGGCCGCCACCTCGGCCGCCACCGGTGTGGTGGGAGCGAATCGAGCCGCCACCGCCATGCTCACCTCGAATGCGTTCGGCTGGACGTCGGCAACTTGAAATGCCGCATAGCAGCCGCCCGCCCATGATTCATCCTCGTGATCCGGGAAAACCAGCCGCAGGCCGTGATAGCCGGTGGTGAATTTATCGAGGACGATTTCGGTGTCGAAGGCCCCGCGATCATCGGTGCAAATGGCGATTTCACGGCCATGGTCGCCTGGCGCATTGAACATCAGGTTGCCCTTGAGTTCCGTCGCGATGGCGAGTCCGTCGGCGCCAGCTTGCCGCACCAGTCCTTTGACGTGGACGGTTTCGCCGGGGCGATAGAGCGGACGATCCGTAAAGACCAGAGCACGCAATGGCGGCGACGGGCGCTCCGGCGCATCCCAAGAATCGTAACGGAGCGGCTGGCGAAACCCTGCCATCGACAACTCCTCGCCATGCCAACCGACGCGCATCACGTGCAAGTCCCCGCCGCGGCTCGCTACCAGCCAGCCGGGCTTGGCCCCGGGCGGCAGCACCACGCTGCCATCTGCCGCGCTCTCTGCCAAAGCGAGCCGTTTGAACCGCTCGTCTAGCAACTCGATCTGTGCCCCCTCCACTGCCTTGCCGCTGGCCATCGAAAAAACAGTGACTGCAAGCTGCCCGCCAGCCTTTTTCCACAACACGCCGAAGTCGGTCAATTGAACCAGTGCCTGGGCGCAGGGCCGCTTCTTGCCGCCAATCCCATTCATCGGCTTGCCTTCGATAGTTAGGAAAATCATCCCGGCCTGTCCTGGACCGAGCAATTCAGTCCAGTCGAGGGAGATGTCTTGCTGGGCATCCATCTGCGGCTCGGGCAAGGCGATTTCGCGGTCGAGGATCACCCGGCCCTCAATCAGACCGGCGGGCAGCGCTCGGTAGGGTTCCTCAGGATCGTGCTCGCGCTCGTCCCGATAACGGTCGAACGCCGCCACCGCCTGGGCAGCTTTGGCGGGCGCGACGAGCCGGGCAATCACCCGCATCGCCTTCAAATTCACCGAGCGCACAGGAAATTTCCGCTGCCCGTCAACACGCTGGTGGCCGGTAATCTCTGGCAGATAGAGGCGGGGACTCACCGGAGCAAAACGGAAACTGCGGGTGGCTTTGCCCGCCAGCGGCAGACCGCCCTGCGACAACAGCGAGGCATCAATCTCAAGCTGATACCCGGTCTCCCGCTCAAACTCGCCCCGAATCGTCAACCCGCGCCACCCCTGGTCAAAGTGCAGGCCCTTGACCTCCGGGCTGATCCGGAAAAACTTTCCAGCAGTCTCCTCACTGACGTCCGGTGCGAGGTCGTCGGAAAATTCAAGTGTCAGTTGGCGGCCACCGTTGAGGTAGCTGGAGGTGGCGAGTGGCGCGAGAGTGAACGGCAGGACGCGGCCGACTTTGATGGAATTCTTGGCGGCGATGTGGTAGCCACCCGTGAGTGATTCGAGACCCGGCTTGATCTCAAGCCGCCACAGAGGTCCCGGTGAGAGTGGCGATGACGGCTTGACGATGAGGCGGTTTTTCACTGCCGGGGCCTCGGCCTCATCGTCTTCGCCATCGGAATTCTCCTTGTCTGCATCGGCGGGGGGGCTGGCGACTCTTGAGAGCAGCCAGCGCCTTTCCCAATCTTCCGTGTCCTTGTTGCCGTAAAAATATTGGAATCTTTGGGCATAGCTCACAACGGCGGCAATTGACTTGCCGTCATCGGCGACGTAGCGGAACAATGCCCCCGCACCTTCCAATTTTACGTCCCGGTTCAGCGTCAGTTGATGCTCCGGAACAGGCTGTGTCTCTTCGTTTCCGTTGCGGTTCAATTCAAAAAAATCAAATGTGGGCGTCTTGAGGGTGGCATGCAACGACGCCTTCACGGGTTCATTGCGTGCATCCTTGAGCCCCGGCACCATCGTGAAAGTAAAGGCCATACCCATCCCAGGCACCTCCGATGGCACATAAACGCCGCTGCGCCGACTGAGCCAAGTGAACGTTCCAGGCAATGCCGGCTCCACCGCCAACACTGGCTTCACCGCCGTGCCCACCTCCTCCTGATCCACCATGTCCCGGTCAAAACGCACCTCAATCGTCGTCGTTGGCTCAAGCGTGTCGCCATCCACCATCCACTCAACGGCTTGGCCCGGCGCTGCCCACGCACTGGCCAACATCGCTCCGAGGCCCAACAGCAAGGCTGCTAGGAAATTTTTCTTTGGGTTGGCATGCATAAGAAAGGGATATCTTCAACCGGGACCATAACATTCACGCCTGTCTTGCCAAGGCTCTTCTGAAAATCCCCAATTCAAACTCCCTCCAATGCCGAGGAAACCCGAATTCCGCCATGCACTCCAACGGTTGTGTAAATCTTTCAAAAATCGTTTGTAAGTCACTCTGTCGGGCGTATCGTCGGGTTTTCCAACGTGGATCCAATCTCATGCCCATCACCACAGCCATAGCCCCATTCCTTACCCACCCATGAGAATACTCACCCTCTTCTTCGCAACCCTGCTCGGATCCCTCCAGGGGGTCTCGGCAACGACGGCAACAAGGCCGCTGCCAGTCGGCTCCGGCTGCATCACCATGGCTGCCTCCAATCCGATTACCGCCTTCACCTACAAACCGTCCGGCTATGTGAACGGTCCGCTGCTGGTGGTCTTCCACGGCGTGGACCGCAATGCCGAGGAATACCGCAATCATGCCATCAGCATGGCCGAGAAATTCAAGGTGATGGTCGTCGCCCCTGAGTTTGACCAGCGCCGCTTCACCAGCGAGCGCTACCAGCGCGGCGGCGTGCTGCGCAACGGCAAGGCCCAGCCCCAAGCTCAATGGACGTACGCCATTGTTCACCGATTGGTCGCCCATGTGAGAGACATTGAGGGGCGTCCCGAGCTGCCTTACTACCTCATCGGGCACTCGGCAGGGGGACAATTTCTCGCCCGTATGGCCGCCTTCTCACCGGGCGAGGCGAGCCGCATCGTGGTCGCCAATCCCAGCTCGTTGTTATTTCCGACCCGTGAGATGCCTTACGGCTACGGCTTCGGCGGTCTGCCGGAGCACCTCAGCTCCGACGACGTGCTGCGCAGCTATTTAGCCAGCCCTCTCACCCTCTATCTCGGGACGGGTGACACCGCGGCAATCGCCAATTTTGACGATTCCTCGACGGCCATGCTGCAAGGGCTCAGCCGCGTCGAGCGTGGCCGCGCTTGTTTCGCAATGGCGCGCAAACTCGCCGCCCAAAAGAAGTGGGCCTTCAACTGGCGCAAAATCGAGACTCGAGGGGTCGGTCACTCCGCGCCTCAGATGTTCGCGGCGAAAGAGGTTAAGCAGGCGCTCTTCGGTGCCAGCCCTCGCAGCAACCGGGTTGCCGCCCGCCACCTCCATCAGATCGGACCGCCCACGGCGCGGCTCCACCGCCCGGTTATCGCCAAGGCAAGCCCAGCCCCGCAACCGCTTCTGGCACTTCAGGCCAAACTGTGGACACCGCCCACACCATCAAAATTTCGCTAGAGGCGTTGAAAGTCAGAGATCGCTGAATGGCGAATGCACATCCTGCCACAGACAGTTGCCCACGAGGCTCGTTCATCACAGACAGATTCGACAGGCCGCCGAATGAATCATGAGGGATGGTATCAGTATCCAACCAGACGGCGCTGCGCGGCGGCATCCATCTTCTCGCACAGCCGGTAGCCGTCACCACGGCTTGGTAAGGCTGCTAGAAGTTGGGCACGGGCCTCAGATGAGGCGAAATCCAAGCCAATGAGTGCCCGGCCGATGCGTTCGCCGCTTTGCCGATAATTAAAATAGCAAAGACTGGCGCAGCCGCGAATGTGCTGGCTAAGAAATTCATGCAACGCCCCGGGACGCTCGTAAAAATCCAAGCGTAAAAATGCCGGATGTTGCAACAAATCGCCGCGCAACGGGATGGCTCGGAAGGCGACGTCTGTGGCGCCCGTTAGATCTTCCCAGGCGAAGCCGCGGGCATCGAGCTGGGCCGGTAAGGCGGCGATGACCGCCGGATCATCGGCTGTGACTGTGAACACCGGCCAGGCTCCCGACGCGTCGCTCTTGCCGTATTGAAAATCGGCGAGGTTAATCCCCTGGAAACACGAGTCTAGCAACTCAAGCATGGTGCCTGGCCGCTCGGGGATGTGCACACGGAGGGTTCGGCTCGTGGCGTTGGATAGGTCCAACGCTTGGGCGATGGCACCGAGTTGCAGAAAGTCGATGTTGGCCCCGCACAGAATGACTAGCACACGCTGGCCAACGAGGGCCTCGCGGTTCTTCATGACCGCCGCCAGTCCCATCGCTCCGGCGGGTTCGGAAATGCAGCGCAGACCGTCCCACAGCGTGCGGATCGCTTGGCACACCTCACCGTTGCTCACCGTCTCAATTCGATCGAGGACGCTTCGGCAAATTTGAAATGGCAACTCACCCGCCTTCCTAACTGCCGTGCCGTCGCAAAATAGATCGAGATGCTCCAGCGCCACGGTCTGTCCTGCGGCCAAAGCGGCTTGCATGGATGCCTGACCGCCCCCCTCAACACCGATCACCCGCATCTCGGGCCAGTAGGTTTTTAACCAAGTAGCCACCCCGGCCGCCATCCCACCACCCCCAATTTGCAGGTAGGCGGCATCAAACGGACCGTGACCGGAAAGCACCACCTCATCGGCCAGTGTGCCTTGACCGGCCATCACCTGAAGGTCGTCGTAGGCATGAATGTAAACCGCGCCGCTGGCCGCTTCATCCAACCTTGCTGCCGCCACGGCATCGTCGTATGCGTCGCCAGCCAGATGGATTTCCACCCACTCGCCCCCGAGTCGGCGCACCGCAGCTTGTTTCACCCGAGGCGTGGGCCGCGGCATGTAGATGCGAGCTGCGATGCCCAACGTCCGCGCCGCTAGCGCCACCCCCTGCGCATGATTGCCGGCCGAGGCACTGACCACCCCGCGAGCTGCCTCTGCCGGACTGAGAACGGCCATGCGGTTGCAGGCACCCCGCCATTTGTAGGCCTTGACCGGCGAGAGGTCCTCGCGCTTGACCCAAATTTCCGGGCCGGGCCCGGGCACGATCAGGCGCTCGATAGGCGTGGCCTGCCCGAACCGGTACACCCGCTCCCTAGCCAACAAGATTTCCTGCCGCAAGCGGCGCTCCAATGACATTTCCTCGCGCTCCATGCCTGCGCTTGTGACGGATTTAGAGAAACTTGGCAAGCGTGATGCGGAGGGCGTGACGCGGAGGCTGCAAGTAGGCGAAAATAGACCGGTTTGCCCTCAATTCGCCGATTCCAGGTCAACCAAACCGGTGTTGTCGGAGGAGGTTAAAACATCCGTGATGATCGGCTCAGCCACGAAATTGCTTGGCAAAAGCGGGCAGACCGTCATTTTTTATGGCGAAGGTGCGTGGCTCCTGGCATCAACCCCTGTTCCGCGTTCCTGAGATTCCCCCGTCCGTCCCGTGCAGAAAAATTCCCAAAGTCCTCCGTTGTGGTGTCACCGCGCTGCTGCCTTTTCAGCCTCGGGAAGCCGAGATCAGCGGTCCTTGCCCACTCGCCGTAGTTTTCTAACATCCCTAGTGCTCGCCGCAGTCGCTGCGCCCTGCGGGCTTGCCTCATCCTCTGCTGCAGCCCTGCCGACTGCAGAGGATGAGCGCAAGCTGGCCCTGCGGATCCGACTGGATGGCTTTGGCGGAGCTAACGAGGCGGACATCGGGCAAGTGCTCCGCTCCGCAGCGGACGAGATTTGGCAGCATTGTCAGCACACTCGATTTGCGCAGCCAGGCTTTGAGATATACTACAACAGCGAGTATCCCATCACCCATTTCGACTTGTCCGCCGATGGCTACATCGTCATCGGCCTCGCGGTCGAGGGGAATTTGTGGGCACGCTTCGCCTTTCAGTTCGGGCACGAATTTGCCCACGCGTTGATCGATCATTCCAATGGAGCCAAAAACGCATGGCACGACCTCAATCATGCTAACCAATGGTTGGAGGAGAGCCTCTGTGAGACCGCTTCGTTGTTCTGCCTGCGCGCCATGGCGAAGACGTGGCAAACCAAACCGCCCTATCCAAATTGGAAAAGTTATGCGCCAGCGTTGGCCGACTACGCGGCAAAGCGGCTGGCAGAAGCGCCGCCCATGCCTGACGGGCCCGCCTTTGTCGCGTGGTTCGCCGTGGAGCAAGAGGAGATGCGCAAGCGCTGGACTCGCGACAAGAATCTGGTCATCGCTCGGCAACTGCTGCCGCTATTTGAGGCGACTCCCCGGGGCTGGGAATCCTTGCCGGCCCTCAAGCTCGGCATCCGCGACGCCACCAAGCCGCTCGCGCCGCACCTTGCCGAATGGCGGGCAAACGCCCCATTCAGCCAGCACGCATTCATCACCCGCATCGCAGCCGAATTCGGCGTCAAATTATCGGGATAGGTGAATGTAACGGCAAGCAGCCAGTGCCACCGCCCCAATAACCACGGCCGGGACGCCACATCGTTCTAACAGAGTGACGATCCGCTCCGCTGCCTGTAGGTTTGCTTCCGGATCGAACATCGCCTCGTTTTACTTGCTGACCGGATGGAGCCATGAGAACCGCTTGTGCATCGAAAGCGCGGCCTTGATGCGCTCCTCGACGGTCATCCTTCGGACACGCTCGATTTCCGCACGCAAGGCTGCGTCCGCGCAACCGCTTCGGCGGGGTTGATGTCGGTTTGGTTCTGGTTGCGGCATCGCTTCAGAATTGCCCGCAACGACCGCTTAGCAAGCCCGGATTGCCGGTCATTGAGACTTCGGCGTTCAAGGGGTGTGCGCGGCCGTCGCCCCACCAGCAGCCTACTTTCACATTTATTGATTTTGGTGGCCTTGGGCAGTTTGAATTGCGCAGCGGGAGTGGTCTTGATTGGGGGGCGTTGCAGAATTCTCATTGAACGATAGCTCCTCAGGGTTTGCAGATGTCAATCTCCGGAGACCACGGGCAACAACACCTTTGCGTGAAGGCTTGGCCACCGCATCCAATAATCGTTGAGCGGCTGGGCTCCACCTCATCGCCGCAGCGGCTTCCAGCGCCTGACTCAGCGGCAGACCGGAGCCGAACAACAAGCTGTATGCTTTTTTGATTTCGGCCCGGGCGGTGGCATCGAACCCGGCGCGGCGCAAACCCACCGTATTGAGCCCGGCCAATTGGTTTACGCCACGGATGACGCAATACGGCGGCACATCCTGACTGGCTGCGGCGTTGCCTTGAACCATCGCCAAATCCCCGATGTGGATAAATTGATGAAATGCCCCTCCGCCGCCTAGAAACGCCCCGTTACCTAGGTGCACATGACCGCCAAACATCACGTTGTTGGCGATCACATTGCCGTTGCCGACCTGCGAATCGTGGCCCAAATGCACCCCGGTCATCAAATAGTTCCCCTCGCCCAAAGTCGTGTAGCCGCCTGTCTTTGAGCCCCGGTGAATCGTCACGTATTCGCGGATCTGGTTGCGAGCACCTATCCGCACTCCAGAGCGACATGCCGGATCGAACCCCAATTCCTGTGGATTGGCACCAATCACGCTGCCCCAGCCCACGCTGCTGCCCTCACCTAGCCAAGTGTCGCCGCAGAGCCATACATGCCCGCCAATCTTCGTCCCGGCAGCCAACTTCACCGGTCCCTCAAGCACCGCAAAGGGCCCTACCTCCACGTCGTCTGCTAATTCAGCTTCAGGCGAGATTAATGCGCTGGGATGAATGGTCATGCTGGCGTGGCGTGCGGGTTGGCGTGAGGCTAACGCCTATCTGCGGTAGCGCAAGAATTTCCCCGCGGCGCGTTGTAACATTTTGCCATTTTCGTAGGCGATAGGTCAGCATTGTGGCAGGGCTGCCCGGCCAATATTGTCCATTTAGCGCTCTCTGGCGGAAAATAGGCATCTTGGCCTGTGATGGATGACAGCGCTTTCAGCCTGTCTGTGAATGAAACGACAGGCTGGAAGCCTATCCTCCTAGTCAGTCAACGGTATTGGGTGTTCCGGCCGAGTTATCCTGAGAGTTCTCCGCAGAGAATACCCCGCTATGGGTTGGCTTGAAGCGCAGTCAAAGTTTCACCAGCGACCGGGCTGTGGCAAACCCGATCCCAGCTGGAACCGAGGCAAGCCACCAGCACAACCGCCACGCGAGAGCCGCAGAAAATTTTCGCGAATCACAACCATTATCTATCAGACTCAGCAGAGTCATCACGGCATGCTCTGTATCGTCGCTGACCATTCCCTTGCCGAACACCAGTGATTGGCGAAGCCCCCCCGGCCTGAGACGGGCGATGCGCCGGGCGTTCATTCCTTCCGAGGGAAGTCCGACGGAATCGCCCATCGCGCCACCAGTTCACAGACAATCCCTTTTCCCCGCCACCGGTCCGGCCGTCGGCTCTTGCAGCGACCTTCCCCACCCAAGCAATTTCTTAGCATTTCAGTTGACGCATCCCGCGAACTCCCCGAAAATCGCTCACCCCCCGATCACCATGAAACAACCCATCTTCAGTGACTATGTCAGGTCCGCCCTGAAACACCTCGCCCTGACAGCAGCCGGGGTGGCGTTCCTCGGTGCAAGCCCCACCGCAAACGCACTGCCGCCCGTTACCAGTGGCCTCGCGATGTTCTTCGACGCGTCGCAAATCGTGGGTAACAATGGCGATCCGGTAAGCTCATGGACGGATTTGGTGGCCGCCAAGAACGCCACCACCGACAACGCAAGCCCGACCCTGACCACCGGTGCGCTGAACGGTCTCAATGTCGTGACGTTTAGCGGCTCTCAGGATCTCAAAGTCGCTGCGGCCGACAGCCCGATCAGTGGCAAACAGCAATTCACCATCGCGGTGGTCTTCAAGCCTCGCGCGGTCGGCGCTGGTACAGACGGCCAGTGGTATCAGAACTCCGGTCTGGTGGACGCCGAACAACCCGGCGTAACTCAAGACTGGGGTCTGGCCTGGAACGGCAATTCGAAAGTGGGGGCAGGCATTGGCAATGGCGACCGCACCCTCTACAGCGCTGCCCAGTCTCTGAATACCGGCCACGTAGCCATCTACAGTTGGGACGGCACCAATGGAGGTGCCGTGAGACTCTCGGTGGACGGAACCACTTCGACCACTGCCTCCGGATCGACCTCCCCTCGCAACAGTTACCAGATTCTCTTCGGCAGGGAGAGCAGCACCAACAATTATTTCAGCGGCGATATCGCCGAGATTTCGATTTACACAAGAACTTTGACGAAAAGTGAGGAAGGTGCCGTGGGCAGCTACCTCACGCAAAAATATCAACTGGTCACGACCTATGCTCCGCTCGTCTTGACCGCGAATATCACTAGCCCAACGAATAATCAGGCGTTTCCGTTCGGCGCGGATGTGACGGCCATCGCCACGGCACAGAGCGGCACGGGTCCCTATACCGTCACATTCTATCAGAAATCGGGTACCGGCGCGGCGGCTCCTGTGGGCAGCCCCCAGACTGCGGCCGGGCCGACCTTCACCCAAGACCTTGGCCCACTGGCGAGTGGAAGCTATCAGGTTTATGCCACGGTCACCGACAGTGCCAGCCCGGCGCCGACCACCGCCACCTCCGTGTCCAACACCTTCACCGTAGCCGCCCCCACGTCAACCGCGACCGCGCTCGGCACGTCCGGCACCTCCACGTATGGCCAGACGGTAACATTCACCGCCACGGTTGCGCCGAGGCCCAACGGCGGCACAGTGCAGTTCTATTCCGATGGCAATCCGCTGGGCACGCCGGTGGCGGTCAACACCAGCACCGGCGCGGCCAGCTACGGCACCACCCTGCTAACGGTACCCACTCATTCGATCACCGCCCATTACAGCGGCTTCGGCGTTTATCTTGCGAGTGACGCCGCCGCGATCCCACAGACGGTGAACCGGGCGGTGCTGACAGTGACCGCAGACAACAAGATCCGTAGCCTGGGCGACGCCAACCCGCCGTTCACCTATGGGATCTCCGGCTTCCAAAATGGCGAAAACGCCACGTCCGCGGGGGTGACGGATGCGCCGAATCTGGGATGCGCCGCCGACACCAACTCGCCGCCCGGGAATTACCCCATCACCAACGACGCAAGTCCCATGGCTGCGCCCAATTACAGCTTCACCGCCGTCGCGGGAAGTTTGAAGGTCACTGCCGGGGCTCCGCCCTCGGTCGCCAGCGCCAACGTGGCCTGCTGGTATGATGCCGCCCAGGGCGTCACGGCCAGCGGCGGTAACGTGACCAAGTGGAATGACCAATCCGGCAACGGGCATGACGCCACCACCGCCAGCGGCACGCCGACGCTGGTGGAGAGCGATGTGAATGGTCTGCCGGCCGTCCATCTGAGGGGCAGCAGTACGTATCTGAGCAGTGCATTGCCCTTCGCCTCCATTGTAAAGGAACAATACGTCGTGGTGCGTTCGCCGCACGCCACTTGGAATAGCGCCGGCTGCTTTCTCGGCCGGGTTGGTGACTTTCTCCAAGTGCGGGGGTCCGCTTACGATATGTACCCCGACGGTAGCTCAACCGGGTTCTGGCAGGATCACTTTCCGGTGGCTGTTTCCAAGAATGGAACACCGGTCTCCAATGCTGCGGGGCCGGGGGGAAATCCTCCAAGGTTCATGCTTGGTACGATCACCGACTACATGGTTCTCAAGATCACCGTTGATAACGATGGGGTGGCCACTTTTGCAAGCTACCCCTATTACCAGATCGGAAAGGAAGAAACCCTCGGCACGATGGACTTCGACGTGGCCGAGATCATCGGTTACAATGCGGCGCTTTCCGCCGACGATGAAACCAAGGTGGGTGCCTACTTGGCGAGAAAATACGGACTGAGCACCGCCTACATCCCCGCGACCACCTCCACCACGGAGGTGGCTATCACCGCGGGCAGCACGCCCGCCGCGGTCGGCTCGGCTCTCACTTTCACCGCCACCGTGTTGGGCACCGCGCCCAGAGGCAATGTGACCTTTTTTGCCGGTACCACGTCGCTTGGAACTGCCCCCCTCAACGCGAGTGCCCAAGCCAGCCTAACCACCAGGAGCCTTGCCGTCGGTGCCTATTCCATCACGGCCCAATATACAGGCGACTCCGGCAACACCCCAAGCACCTCGGACGCCGTGCTCGTCCAAATTGCCAACCCCAACGACATCGTAACATTCACCTTTCCCGACCCGTCAGCCACCGTGATCGAGGGCACCGCCATCAGCGTCTTCCTTCCCAGTGGCACCGACCTCACGGCCCTGGCACCCACCTACACCACAGTCACCGGTGCCACCGGCGTGCCCGCCTCCGGAGCGGTTAGGAACTTCACCACCCCGCAGACCTATGTCATCAACGGCATCAAGACCTATACCGTAACGGTGACCTTGATCGAAAACTCGGCCAAGGACATTCTTGCCTGCAACTTCGGCTCGCTGGGCGCGCCCTTGATCGACGGCACCATCATCGTGCTCGGCGTGCCATCATCCCAGAGCCGCCTGAACCTCGCGCCAACCTTCACCCTCTCCCTGATGGCCACCATCAGCCCGGCTTCCGGCAGCAGCCACAACTTCACCAATCCGGTGACCTATACCGTCACCGCCAATGATGGCAGCACCAAGGCATACACGGTTTCCGTCGTGACACAGGTGCCGGATCTGACGCTGCCGGGGACGATTGCCGACATTGACGCGCACCTCGACGACAGTTCGTCGCCTTACTATTCGACCTACAATTTGGGACCCAGCGGGATGCGCGGATATATCTATCACAATTGGCCGTTCACGGCGCGGCAGGATGCGTTTACCGCCCTTGGCCCGTGGCAGATCTTGGTGACCACGGTGGGTGCCAACACGCCGGCCTCCGGCATCATGGCCAAGGATGATGTGATTCTAGGGGTGAGCACGGGCGCAGGCACTCCGGTGCCGCTCTTCGCCAGGGATGCGCGGGAGAGCTTCGGCATGGCGATCACCGACGCGGAGGCGGGTGACGGCGTGATGAACCTCAAACGCTGGCGTGCGGGAGTGACCGCTAATGTTTCCATTCAGTTGCAGGTGCTGGGAACCTACAGCGACACCGCGCCCTACGATTGTCCCAAGAGCGTGCAAATCCTGACCCGTGCCGCCGACAGCCTCCAACAAAGTATTTTGCAAAACGGCTGGAACAACGGCAGCAGCCCGGGATCCATCAGCGCGCTGGCCCTGCTGGCCACCGGCGATCCGAAGTACCTGCCGATGTTGCAGACCTATGCCCGCTCGCTGGCACCCCCGACGCTCAACCTCGAGCAGTCTGGCGGTATCTCGGCGTGGTCCTGTTACGAAAGCATTTTCCTTGCCGAGTATTATATCCTAACCGGAGACACTCAGGTGTTTCACGGGCTCAGTGAGTATGTCATCTATGCGGCCACCCATCAGAGCATGTTCGGCACCGCCGGTCACGGGTTCTCTAACGTTCCGCCGCCCGCCGGCTGGCTCGCCGGCGGCACCCATGGCTTGATCAGTTGGTATGGCCCCGTCAACCAGGCCGGTCTGGTCGCCCAACTCTCGATCGTTCTGGGCAAGAAGGCCGGTGTGGTGAGTTCCGAGATCGATCCGGCCATCGCGCGAGCGGCCAATTTCTTCGGTTACTATGTGAACCGTGGGTCCATTCCCTACGGCGAACATCAGCCGTATTGCGGGGATTACCAACTCCCTGGTCAAAGCCGGATCTACTATGATCACCGCAGCAACGGCAAGGACGGGCTGGCCGCGGTGTTGTTCGCTTGCATGGGCGACAAGCCGTTGCAGACCGAGTATTACACCCGGATGGCGGTGGCCGGATACACCGGCGAGCAGTACGGGCACACCGGCCAGGGCTTCAGCTACCTGTGGACGACCCTGGGCGCCAATATCGGCGGCACCAATGCAGTGGCGGAATACCTCAAGCCCAGGCGCTGGCACCGGGACCTCACCCGCCGCTGTGACGGATCGTTCGTGTATGACGGAGCCGAGCAGTTCGGTTGCAGTCACGCTGACGACTACTGGGCCAACACCACCTACTACGACAACCCCACCGCCTATTATGTCCTGCACGCAGCCCTGCCCCTGAAAAAGTTATGCATTACCGGAAAGAATGCGAACCCGGCGAACGAACTTGGCCCCGAAAAGGTGGCCAACGCCCTCGCGGCTGCGACATTCACCCCGCTCTGTGGCGGGTGTTCCACCAGCCAGCTTGTTGCCGCTCTGGGCGAGTGGGATCCGATCGTGCGCTTCAACGCCGCCACAGAGCTCAGTGTGCGTCCCGACGCGCAGGCGTTGATCCCCACCCTGATCACCATGGCGGAAAATCCCAGCGATGCCAACCAGCGCGAGGCGGCCTGCACGGCCCTCGGTTGCATGGGGGCCACCAGCGCCATCCCCGCTCTGGTCAGGCGGCTCTCGGATCCCGAAATCTGGGTGCGTGCCAAGGCCGCCAAGGCGCTCGGCTCGATGGGCTCGGCCCCCGTCTCGTCCGTGCCCGACATGATGGCCGCGTTTGTCGCCAACGTGGCACCCACCTATCCGTTCGAGGCCGGGTTCAATTGGAACGACCCCTTGCAGATCGGCAATGGCTATCTTTCCGAAACTCTGTTCGGCAAGTTGGGAAGTTACTCCATCAGTACCGACAAGGGCGCCCTCTATCCGGCGGTTCGCGCGGGAATCAAACAACCGGCCGGCATGTGGCGCAACCAACTGAGCGACTTCGTGCAAAACAAGCTGACCCTTGCCGACATCGAGGCCCTCATGCCCGAGATTCTAACCGATGCCAGCACCGAGGGACCCTGCGACCGGATGTTTACCCTGTTCCCGCCACAGGCGGCCATGAATGCGCTCTCGAAATATCACATTCAGGAAGGCGCCAAAGTATGCGCCGACAACGTGGCGAACGGGGGGGACCTGGCGAACACCGCCATCCAAAGGCTCGCGGATTATGGTGAGGCGGCCCGCTGGGCGCTGCCGGACTTATATACGGATCTCGGCTTTTGGACGCATGACGGCAATTACAACACCCTCGCGGCCACCATCGCCTCGATCGAGGCCGCCACAACCTCGCCAGCCCTGCTCCAGGGCTTGCCGACAGCCGACCCGCAAGTCGTGAGCACTGCGGTCAACGCGCCAAGGGCGCTCACTCTAACCGGCTCCACCAGCCGCGCCGGCACGCTTACCTACACAGTTGCGACCCAACCTGCGCACGGCAACCTAACCGGCACGCCGCCGAACCTCACCTACACTCCCGTGGCAAACTACCAGGGGATGGATCGTTTCACGTTCACCGCGACCGACAGCCTGACGAATTCGTCGCCAGCGACGGTGGACATTGTCGTGGGCACCGGTGGCACGGGCTTGCTGGGGCGCTATTATGACAACGTGGATTTTACCTCGTTGGCGGCCACCCAAACCGACGCCTCGATCAACTTCGACTGGGCGGCGGCGGCACCCGCAAGCCAGATGAGCGCGAACACCTACAGCGTGCGCTGGACCGGCCAGGTGCTGGCGCCCGAAACCGGCACCTACCGGTTTTCCACGCGCACCAGCGACGGCGTCCGCCTGTGGATCAACGGCGTGCAGGTGATCAACGACTGGAACGACCAGACGTCCAACATTTGGAACGACAGCACTGTCATCGCCCTGACCGCCGGGCAGAAATACAGCCTGAAGATGGAGTATTATCGGAACGTCAATCCGGCCACGGTGAGGTTGTATTGGTACAGGCCATCGCGCCAGGGCCAAACGATCATTCCGCAGGAGTTGTTATATTCGGTGTCCGGGGTGAGCCTGACCTCCCCAGCGGACGGATCGCGCTTCGGCATGCCGGCCACGGTCACGCTCACGGCCGATGTCGCCGATGCGGGCACGATCACGAGCGTGGCCTACTATAACGGCGATGCGTTGATCGGCTCCACGACCACCCCGCCGTATTCGCTCGCATGGACGAACGTTCCGGGCGGCCAATACAGCCTGACGGCCAGGGCCACCGACAGCACCGGGGCGGTGAGCACGTCGCCTGCCGCAGTGATCACGGTTGATCTTGGCACGGTTCCCTACACGACGGGACTCGTCTGTTACTTCGACGCGTCAGTCGGGATCACCACGAATGCAAACGGGGCGGTGGCGGGGTGGAGCGACCGGTCCGGCAATGGGCATCACGCGTCCTTGGGCAACGGCATGCCAGTCCTTGTGTCCAACCAGCTCAACTCTAGGCCGGTGCTGCAGTTCAGGGGCAATTCCACCTGGTTGAACACCGCCGGAACCTTCTTCGCCAAAGAGCAATACGTCGTGGTCCGTTCGCCCAACGCCACCTGGAGCGGCAGCGGCTCGTTCCTCGGCCGCAGCAACACCACCGCGCAATTCCTTGCGGCGCGTCCCTCCAGCTTCAACCTTTACAGCGGCCAAACGGGCTTTTGGGATGACTGGCTGCCGTCCGCTGTTTCCAAGAATGGAACGGCGCTCTCCAGTGCTCGCGGCACCATGCCCCGCGGCGGCTTCCAGCTCGGAGCCATCACCGACTTTATGCTGCTGAAAATCACCGTCCAGGACGCCAGCCCGGCCGTCGGAAACGTCACCTATCAGATCGGGCAGAACGATAGCCTAGGTTCCTGCGAGATGGACGTCGCCGAGATCATCGCTTATGACAGCACCCTCTCCGCCGCCAACGAGGCCAAGGTGGGCTCCTACCTAGCAAAGAAATACGGGCTGACCACCACCTACCCAGTCACCAAATACAGCAGCACCACGCTGGCTCAAACCGGCGGAGGCACACCGTCCGCCGGCGGCATGCCCCTGACCTTCACCGCCACCGTGAGCGGCAGCACGCCAACCGGCAACGTGTCGTTCCGGGCCGGAACCACGCTGATCGGCACCAGGTCCTTGGACGGGGCCTTCCAGGCCAGCCTCACCACTAGCAGCTTGGCAGCGGGCACCTACGCGATCACCGCCGAGTATGCCGGCGACGCGAAGAACGACGCCAGCGTCTCGACACCGGTTGTCATCGAAGTCACCAACTCGCCCAGTCTCTATGCCATCTGGGCAGCGGCCAACATCACCGCCGGTCATCCGGGTGCTGATGCCACGCCAGGCGGCAATCCGGATGGCGACTCCATGTCCAACCTCATGGAATACGCCTGCGGCACCAATCCGATCGTGGCTTCAGGTGGCCCCATTGCCTACGTCGCCGGCGGTGCCGTCACCACGCCCGGCCTGCCCGTCACGATCCACTTCGGCGGTTCGGACTATCGCGCGGTGTTCGGCCGTCGGAAGGACTATCTGGCTGCAGGCTTGACCTACACGGTGCAATTCAGCGTGGGCTTGGATGCCTGGGTGGACAGCACCGACACGCCAACCCTGCTGACCGCGCCCGGCAGCGCGGGAGATATGGATGCAGTGAGCGTGCCGTATCCGAGCACCATCCCCACCGCCAGTGGCCCGCGGCATCCGACGTTCTTCAGGCTGCGCGTCTCCGATCAGGCCAGCGCCACGCCGCTGGATGGGTTCGCCCAGTGGATCAACGGCTTGGACTGGTCGGGCTTCGCGAATCCCGACAAAACACCCACCGGCGACCCCGACCATGACGGGATGACCAACTTCGAGGAATTCGCTTTCGGCCTCGATCCGACCAAGGGCACCTCGGCCAACCCGATTAAGGTTCCGTTAGATAGAACGTCAGCGACATTCACCTATACCCGGCGCGCCACCCCGGCTGCCACCGGCCTGGTTTACACCGTGTGGACGTCGCCAGATCTCGTGACATGGTCCAAGACCGCCTACGTTGCCACCGAGGGGGCCATCACCACCGCAAACGGCGTCGAGACGGTGCCGGTGACGCTCAGCGGCGCGCCTCTGAGCGCGGCTAGGTTGTTCGTTCGCGTCACGGCGGAATGATGCCGGCAGGATCGAAGTGACAGCCGAGGCCTGGCGCATATCGGAAATCGACGTGACCAAATCTCCCGGTGTCCCCTCTGAACACGGGATTGATTTGAGACACCGTGCCTGGCAACGGATGAACGGGCCGTGCGCTGGCGCTGTTCCACGTCTGCGACATCCGCCAGGGAGGCCGATAGGTCCTTTGACGCCGGGGTCCACCTTGGCGCGCTGGCCGGGGTGCGCCCGTCGATGGACTGCCCGATGGAATACGAAAGCAGAAGTTCAAACCACGAATTGTACGAATAACCACGAAGGATCAGGCATTACTGGACTCTGCCGGTTTCGCATTCTTGTGCAGTAGAGTGACATCCCTGCCGGACGAGAGGAAGAGAATTGAACCGCTGATTACGCGGATAAGACGGATAAGAGGAGAAATTTTGGATTTTGGATTTTGAATGGAAGACCTCGCGCAAAGGGCGCAAAGACGCAAAGGAGGTTTCCCTCAATTCATGGTCATCTTCTTGGTGCAACGCTAAGGTGTGGCACGCGACTTTGAAGACTCGGTTGATGGGCTGAAGGGTGGCTCAAGAGCGTTGCCACCACCGTCTTGCTCAATAAATTGTGACCGGATTTTCACACATAACCGACGCCGAAAACCTGCCGGAAGCAGAGGGATGCCTAGGCAAAAGTTCGGAATTTGAACCGGTCCTAAGAAAATGCCGCTCCAAGATCATTCGACATCATTATCGCCGGATGAAACTATCATCTCTCTATGTGACAAAAAAATAAATCAATATAGCAACGGATATGGCTCCACCCGCTGCGATTATGATTTGGCGTCTCTGCACTGGTGTAGCTGCTCGGTACTGACGGACAATGAAATAGAT
>CAIKHZ010000043.1 GCA_903827375.1 Akkermansiaceae bacterium | reverse complement strand
TCCGCGCGTGGCATCACGCATGATGCCAGTTGTGGGTTGATGATGGGTGTTCATGGCAAAAATCCCATACGCTGGAAGAACGACCAAGCACACAAGGAATATGGGTGGCGCTCGCGGAGACGAGGGGTATCCGGTGTTTATCCTAGACGGCTTCCTTGACGCGGCTCAATTGCCGGTTGCACGGCGGCTTGCCAGATGGCATACTCAGCGCATGAAACGAATTGCGCTTGGGATTGTGGGAGGACTTGCCACGCTTTGTTTGCCGCTCCAAGCTGCTGAGACCGATGCTAGTGTCAAGCCAACGGATAAACCAGCCCCGGAAGCCGCCAAAGCCACCCCGGCCGACAATAAGGCCGCAAATAAGGCCGCAAATAAGGCCGACAAGGGCGAAGTGCCCGAGGATTTGTTGGATGATCCCCATCGCCTCGAGGAGTTAGCGGTCAATGAATTCACCGCCCCGTCCATCGCCAAATTGTTCGATACCCTGCAATTCCTGATGCCCATTCCGATGGCGGATTTGGAACGCAAGATGCCGCCGCGCATGCCATTGGACCGCGCCGATTTGGCAATCGAGTTGGGCTTTCTCATTGCCGACGGGTTTTTGGTCGTGCAGTCCGGGCAGATGGAGAAAGTCGAGGGTCTGGCCAAGGATTTGACGCGCTATGGCAAGTCACTGGGTGCCGGCGAGCGCGTCAACCGGCATTCCGCAGGTCTGCTAGAGAGTGCAAAAAAGGGCGATGTAGAGCAATTGAAAACCGAGCTGAGGGCGACCCAGAAGGACGTGGAGATTGAGCTGGTGACATTGAAAGACGCCGACCTGGCTCACTTGATTTCCCTGGGTGGCTGGATCCGCGCACTGGAGGTGGCCACTGCAGCGGTGGACAAACAATTTTCGGTGGAGCGAGCCCGCAAGCTGATGCGTGAGGACATCGCCGACTACTACACCGAATCCGTGGCGGGCCTAGAGCCGCGAATTTCCGAGAGGGCAAATTACCTGGCCATGCGCGACATCCTCGCGGGTTTGCGCAATGAGATGGTGCTAGAAGATGGCAAGGACCCGACCAAGGTCCAGATTGCCGATATCCGCAAACAAGCCGGTGACCTCGTGAAATTCGCACTCCAACGCCAACAATGAACTCATCCGACACAGCGCCAACCACCCTAGCAGACAGCCCGGGACATGCCGCAGTGCTGGGCCTGGGCATCATTGGCTCGCGGGTCGCCACACGCCTCGCCAACTCCGGCTGGCAAGTGACCTGCTGGAATCGCAGCCCCAAGGGCATGCCCGGCGAGGCCACCACCCCGGCAGCAGCCGTAACCGACGCGGATATAATCTCGATCTATCTGAAAGACGGGCCGGCTTTGCGGGAGGTCATGACGCAGCTGGCTCCTGCCCTCCGCGAGGGCCAAATCGTGATGAATCACTCGACCGTGGACTTGGCCACAACCCATTGGCTGGATCAATACTGCGTGCTGCGGGGATGCCGGTTTCTCGATGCTCCATTCACCGGTAGCAAGTTGGCTGCTGCCGCAGGCCAATTGGTCTATTACGCCGGCGGGGACGACGACTTAGTTAGTCAAGTGACACCTTTTTTGCGTCTCTCTGGCAGGGAGTTGCTGGCCTGCGGAGCTGTGGGCTCGGCCACGGTGGTGAAACTGGCCACCAATTTGATTTCTGCATGCACGGTGCAGGCGCTGGCGGAGGCCTTGGCCATAGCGACGCGTCACGGGGTGGCAGCAAATACATTCATCGGCGCCGTGGCGGAAAATTTCTGCGCTTCGCCCCTCACAAAATTTAAATTGCCAACGATGGCCACAGGTGAGTTTGAAGCACACTTTTCGTTAGACAACATGCGCAAAGACAGCATTTATGCGCTGGATCTGGCCTCAGCAGCCCATCTGCACACGCCCGCCATCGCCGCGGTGTCCCAACGCCTGACCGAGTTGGCCGCCAAGGGCTTGGGCGACTTGGATTTCTCCGCACTCGCTCATCCCTATATCTGACCCAATAACAAAACAGGTGGCATCCCTTGCTGGACGCCACCTGTTTGATTTGTTAGTTTCTGACTTTCAGCCGGATGGCTCCAACCGCTTACGGGACGACCACCAAGCGGCAGAATTTCGTCGCCACGCCAGGAGTCAAGGTGAACACGACCTTAGTCGGGTCACTCGTGTCAATGTCGGCCGGGTTGGCCAGCGTCCAATCCTGCAGATTGCCGGACACTTCGACGGCGAATGAGCTAACAGCATTCACATGAGGCCAAGTGACCTTGCCGTTGACGACGCCCGGGTTGGTGGCGCGGCCGTCCATGCCCATGAAGAATGCGATTCCGTTGGCCACTCCGTCGCCGTTGTAGTCTTCGCTGGCGCTCTGACCGCCAGCATTGGTGGAGGCCCAGGAGTTGTAGTCGAGGACTGAAGTGGTCACAGCAATGCCGAATTTGGTGCCCAAGGAGCTTTCCAAGGCCGCGCGTTTTGCGTCGGAGATCGCGGACTTGTACACATACACATCGCCGATGTTTCCGCTGAAGGTTGACCAGCCGTCGAAGTCGTTGCGACCGACCGCAATGGTCTTGGCCCAGGTCAGCGGTCGGAGCGTTGTGTAGTCAACGCCTGTGAACGGCCCCCATGGGGTTGAATCGCCGAGTTTAAGGGACCATTTCAAATCGCCATTGGCGAAGAGTTTGATGGCACCATTCGGCTGCACCACAAGGCTCAAAATCGTCTTTTGCCCATTCGGAACTTTGTACCCAGTATCGATTGCATGATAGTCTCTCCAATCAATGATCACATTGCCTTCACTGGCGGATTGATGGCTAATGGCAAGGAACAACTCGTTGTAGAACAAGTCCACGATTTCGCCGCGTGGTTCACCGCCAGCACCGATATAATTCGGCTGGACGACGGCCACCGCACTAACACCATTGGAGACAATCGGAGTTTGGTACTGACCACCAACCACGATGCCGGCTTGGTCCGGAGCGACAAAGCGGTAGCCCGTCCCTGTGGAATAATTGTTTTGCTCCCAGTTGATGGTGTTGGTGCCATCGAGGTCCACTGCCACAACTGTTGGCGTGTTGATAGCAATCAAATTTCCACCCACCGGATAATCGGCAGCCCGGTTACCGGTTGGCGAAGAAGCAGCCTTGCCTCCTAACGAATCAACGCTCAAGGCAAACAGCAAATCCCAATTGGCATTGGCGGTCAGCGCGATGTCAGGCTGCGTAGCTGGCGAACCGGAAACGCTGAAGGATGAGTCGGCTGAGTAGTCATATCCTAGGGCGAAGGCCATCACATGCCAGGACAACTGCTCCAAAGTAACGGAATAGTAACCATTGGCATCCGTGGTGGTGGTGTGGATCGGGCTCGCGACGGCTGGTGAGGACGTGCTGAAATAGACCTTGGCGTTGGCAATGCCACTGGCCCCGTCGGTAACCCTGCCGCTAATGATCTGCGGTGGGGGTTGCGAGAATGTAACCGTGATATCCCCTGCCTGCTGCACGTCGGTGAATGTATAGGTGGTGACGGCACCCTTGGAAGTTGTGACGCCGTTTTCGGTCACCGTCACATCAGACACGCTGTAGCCAAAGGCCGGAGTCATGGTGAAGGTTCTCGTTGCACCATTGAGCACAGGCACGATCCCGCTTGGGCTGATAGAGCCACCCGAGGCACCGCTCACCGTGGCCGCGATGTCCGAGGCGGTACCAATGGAACGGGCACCGAACGTGTTGTAGGCCGTGGCTTCTGCCTGGTTCATCGCCCGGTCCATGATCAGCACATCATCAATCCATCCCTTGAAGTAGTCCCCATCAAAAAGAGCCCGTCCAATAAAGAAATTGTTGCCGGAGATATTCGGCTGGGACGGATTTCTTTGAGCCCGCTGCACACCATCGAGATAGAGCGTCTCGGTGGTGCCGTCCCATGTGCCGACGACGGAATGCCAGCCATCGAAGAAGTTGCCGCTGGGGAGGGTGCCGCCAAAATCATTGCCCCACCAGTAGTTCCAAACATTGTTCCAGTTTGGGTTATTGCCCCCGTCGAAGCGGAATGTGTTGGCCTGACTGCCATTGGTTGAGCCATAGGCGACCCAAGTGGCGCTTCCGGGACAGCCTGTGTCGGCTTTAACCCAAGCGGCAACCGTGTAAGGATTGGAACCGGTGGGCACTCCGGTGGGGAGTTGGCTGGTTAGGGTTTTAAGATAGGTGCTGCCATTGCAATAGAAGGCTGCGCCACCAAAATTTCCTGGGCCAAACGCCACCGTGCCGGCTGCTGCGACGAGGGTGTTGCCGCCGATCGGATCGCTGAGTGTGTTATCGAACGGCCAATAGGCGACCGTGCCGACAGGAAATTGCTCGGCACCATTACTCTTGAGCGTAAAGTTCATCCCGGTGTTGGCACCGACTGCCGCACTGAATGCCGGCGGAGCCGTATCGATCATGGTAGCGGCCGGCAGGCTGGACAGACTCAGGGAGTAAGTAACACCTGAGAGCGCGCCGCTAATTTCATAGTCGCCATTGCCATCTGTGGTGGCCGTAAGACCGCTGCCGGGCGTAGCCGTCACGACCACTCCCGAAACTCCAGTGGAGTACTCCGCAACATTACCGCTGATGGTGGCAGGAAGGGGCGGAGCCACCACTGCGATGCCAAATTTTGCACCGAGAGCCACTTCGAGGGCTCCGCGTTTGGCGGTGTCGATGGCTGTCTTATAGACATACACATCGCCGATATCGCCGTTGTAGGATGACCAGCCGTCGGGATCGTTGCGTCCGACATTGATTGAGTTGCCAAACGAGTAGTTTCCAAGCACTGAGCCGTTCCAACCGCCCGGAGTCATCTGGAGGTATGCACTTGGGGTGGTCACACTCAAGGCCTCTGTGCCATTGACATAGAGTTTGAACTGACCGTCGGGTTGGACAACCACAGTCAAAACTGCTTCCTGCCCACTTTGAAGGATGGGGCCATTGTACCATACGTTCTTGCGAACCACATTAATTTGGCCATTCGTCTGATTCACGTTGAGCATCAGGTCGTTATAGAAGGCATTGAAAACGCAGCCCCAGCCGCCATCAACGCGATACTGCGGTTTGACCACAGCCACCACCGATGCACCATTGACCGGGATCGGGCTGGCATAAGTACCAAAGCGATAGCCGTCTGAACTGGGAGAATACATGTTCTTTTCCCATTGCTGGGAGGCAATGGTCTCGACACCCGGAGATCCCATTCTCGCAAGCGAGGAGCCGGTCGGATAGGCACAGGGCCATGGGCCGGTGGCCGAGGCAGAGCTGGCACGCAGCGAGAAAAGCAGGTCAGCGTCGTAGTCAGGGTCAACCGACAACACGATGTTGGTGGCAGTGGTTGGGCTCGTGGAGATGGTCGCGCTGGTGGTCCCCTTGAATCCAGCGGTGGATGCGCCAACCGAGTAAGTTCCGGCAGGGACGGCCAACGTGTAGTACCCACCGCCAGAGGTGGTCGTGGCCGACGACGAATAGGCGGCCGAACTGGCTGCCACTGATGCGCCATCCACACCCGCGCCTGCCCCGTTCACCACCCGGCCCTGAAGGGTCATCGGCACGTATTCGGTCAGTGTGCAATCATCGACGTACATGGTGATGCCGTTATTGAGGGAATGCACCTCGTAGTAACTCATGAATGTGTCTGTGGCACCCGACTGGATCAAAGGGGTTTCGAGGTAGGTCCAATCTTCCGTGTTGATCGTCTTGGTTCCAACGTCGGTGCGGTTGGTCGATGGCTCGAATCGATACCTCAGGGTGACCGGCTGGGGTGTCACCGAGGCACCGGGAACCTTGACCCATGCGGAGAGTTTGTAGTAATTCGCAGGGTTCACCGTCATCGTAGTCACCCCGGTGCTGTATCCTCCCCGGGTGTCCCCCTGCGCGACACTGGCCCAACCGCTCGCCGGTCCAGTCGCCGAGTAATAGTTGCTGCCGCTGTGAGCTCCGCCCGCATCAGTCACCACGCTGCCGGTCCCGCCGCGGAGAACCGATGGGGACCAATACGTGCTGCCGTCCTCAAAGCCAGGATTGGTGAGCAGATTGCTGGCAAGGGCACTGCCCAGCCCGGCAACCAGCCATAGCAAGCTGAGGGCGACCATGAATTGTGCACTGAAGGTACACAGGCACCACCGGCACGGGATTTTTTGTATTATGTTTTTCATTAGGTTCTTTGGTTCTGGGATTCTACGGTTCTGGTGTTGTTATATTCTAGGGCTTGGAGAATTTTGAAAAAATCGCGACGAAGATGTGCTGCGACAGCTGATGTTGCAGGAGAGGGTTGTGGAAATGGGTTGATTTCCGACGGAGAAAGTAGATCAACGTCATCGATTTGCGCAATGGCTGTTCCGCGAAATTTATGTGCATTTCGCGAAATGAAACCGAGGCGGTTCGACGGAACTTCCAGACTTTGCCGACACTCAATCATCCCGGTTTTCCTTTTAAAATCAGGGTTTTTTGCTCGTTTTGCGGCGGTCTTGAAGCTTCACCCGCGTGACTACATCGGGACCCG
>CAIKHZ010000042.1 GCA_903827375.1 Akkermansiaceae bacterium | reverse complement strand
TCCGATCCTGAAAAATCCCTTTAAACTCCACAATCCCGGCTTGCACCGGGGCCGTAATGCCTATATTTATTTTCATAGTGTTGGTTGATTTAAACGTTTGGTTCAACAACAGACGGTGTCGGTACACCGTCCGATCAACCAGCACTACTTTTTTCTAACATTTTAACGGAAAAAAATCCGCCGCCTGCTTACTGCCATCGGCGAGGTGAACGATGATGAGGCGCTCGTAAACATCCACTCTCGCGTCTTTGGGAATACCGCTCCCTTCATTTGATAGAGATGTTTTCGGATTCTGCCAAATGGTTCCAGAGACTGCCAAGCCAGAATCCAGTGGCTTGGGGTGGCCCGAACATCCCGCTGCTAGAAGGGAAATCGCGATGGCTGAAGTATAGAGTGCGTTTTTCATAAAAGTGTCATGCTGCCGAGGCGCCACACGCATCTGACCCCACCATGGGGGGGCTGACCGTCGAGGCGGGGTTGGTGTTGTGATTACGTGTCATGCTGTACCCCGGCCTGCTCCATCCACGACGCTGCCGCCCTTGGTCGGATCGGGAGGGTGGAGTATCCCGAAAGCCAGGTTTGGCAAAGATGGCTGCGAGTGGCCTAGCATCATGGCGGGAACGTGTCACGCGGTAAGTTTGCGTCACCTTGAACTGGTTCGCCTCCCCCCCTCGGCGACGTGTCAAACGGCGGCTTCATCGCCTTCCGCAGTGAATTCCTCCACGGCGAACGCAAATGATTGTTAGCCAACAATGACCTCAATCGCTCCGATGACGGTGGCAAAACGCCGAAGAAAACAATGGGCGCCGTTCATTGGCGCAATTCTCGTTAGATCGACTGTGCGGCGGTGCAGGGCAGGTGGAACGAAAAGGTGGAACCGGTGCCGACTTGGCTTTGTACGGCAATCGTGCCGCCATGGCCCTCGATGATTTTGCGGGCGATGGCGAGGCCGAGGCCGGTGCTTTGCTCGCCCGCCGTGGTTCTGACGTTGGCCCGGCCGAAGGCTTTGAAGAGTTTCGACAAGTCGGTCTCCGGGATCCCCTGGCCCTGATCACTGACCGCGACGGTTACATCGCGGTCCGCGCTGGTGAGGCTGACAGTGATGCGGGTGTTCGGGTAGGAATACTTGATTGCATTGCCGATGAGATTATTGAGTACCTGTTCGAGCTTGCCCCGGTCAAGGGTGAGTAGGGGCAGAGCGGCACCAACCGTCAATTCCAGTTCGATGTGCTTCTGCTGCGCCAGCACACGGTTGAGAGTGACGTTGCGGCGGGCGAGCTCGCCCAGATCGGTGGGCACGCACTCAAGGTGGAGTTGGCCGGATTCAATGGTGGAAACATCCAGCAGCTCGTTGATGAGATGGAGCATGAACTCGCTGGTGGTCTTGATGGTGGACACGAAGTCCAACTGATCGACGCTGAGCACGTTGGAGGCTTCGGTTTCCAGAAAGTCGCTGTAGGCAAGGATCACCCCGAGCGGGTTGCGCAAGTCGTGGGCCGCCATGCCGAGAAGCCGGTTTTTCTCTTCGTTGAGGCATTCCAATGCGGTGTTGCGTTCCAGGAGTTGGGCTTGGCTTTCGCGCAGCGCCCGCAGCGCCTCATGCAGTTGACGGTGGGCAAGGCAGGCATTGGCATGGTAGCGGACCCGGGCAAACAGCTCGATGGGATCCGGGAGTTTGACGATATAATCGTTGGCACCGGCCTCGAAGGCTGCCTTTTTCACGGTGGGCTCGTCTTTGGTGGAGAGGACGATTACTGGCGTTTGCTGGAGTTCCGGACATCTCCGATACGCTTTGACGAGTTCCAGCCCGTTGGCATCGGGCATCACGAGATCCTGTAAAATGACAAGGGGGGCCAGCCTGAGGGCGGCGGAGACGGCCAGAGCCCCCTCCGCACAATAGTGGAAATCAAAGCCAGGCTGGGCTTGCAGGATCCGCCGGACCGCTTCGCCGATGATGGCTTGGTCATCGACCAGCAGGACCATGGCCGCTGGACTATCAAAATGCATGGGTTGGTTTTGCGAAGTCATGGATGGATTTATTTGCCGGTTTGAATCCAGCGGTTGAGACGGGGGGCGATGGAGGTCAGCGAGAGGATTTCGGAGGCGTAGGGAGCCGCCGCCTTGGGCATCCCAAACAGCGCGGACGAAGCCTCGTCTTGAGCGATTGTGGTGAACTTGGCGGCCTGCATGGCGCTGAGGCCGTCGCGACCGTCACGGCCCATGCCGGTGAGGACCGCGCCCAGCGCCCGGCCCCGCCAATTGCGGGCGATGCTGGCGAAGAACACATCCACCGACGGCTGATAGGCCAGCCCGCCGAGATTGCTGTCGTAGCGGAGCCGCGAGCAGGAGTGGGCCTCGAGATGACCGCCCTTACCGGCGAGGTAAATATGCCCCGGCTCGATGAGATCACCCTCGGTGGCCAAGGTGAGCGGATCTTTGCTGAAGCCGGCCAGCCACTTGGCCAGATCCTCGACAAAACGGGCATCGATGTGCTGGATAATGACCATGGCGGCCGGGCCCACCGACTTGAGTTCGCCGAGAATCTTGGCGAGGGCGGCGGGCCCTCCGGCCGAACAGCCGATGGCAACGAGCGTGTCCGTCGCCCCGGGTACGGCGCATGACAGCGTTTCGGGTTGGCAGCGCGGCGGGGGCTCGGGTCTGCGGTGATCGGCAATGATGCTACTGATCTGGGCAATCTTCTGCAGGAACTCGGCGCGGCCCCGGTTGCTGTTCAGCGAGGGGGTGGCAATGACATCCATCGCCCCGGCCCCCATCGCCTCAAACGCCAGCGCGCAATTGCTGGCGACGGAAGCCGTCACGATCAGTACCGCAGTGGGGCTGGCCCGCATGATTTGCCGGGTGGTTTCTGCGCCGTTCATGCCGGGCATCACCAGATCCATGAGGATCAGGTCCGGAGGGTCATCCGCACAGAGTTTGACCGCCTCCGGGCCGTTTCTGGCGGTCCACAGCACGCGGTGCTCGCCCGTGGTGTTTAGAGTCGTTGCAATGGCTCGGGTAGCCATGTCCGTGTCGTTGACGATACCTAGTTTCATGGTGTGAGATCTTCGCCCAGAACGTCGGCGATGGCGCGGGCCAAGCCCTCGTCCTGGAAACTGCCCTTGGTTAGATAATAGTCGGCTCCGGCATCGAGTCCGCGCAGGCGGTCTTCCTCGCGATCCTTGTAGGAAACGATGATGACCGGCGTGTCCCGCAGCCGGGCGTCGTTTTTGATCAGTCGGGTGAGTTCAATGCCATCCATTCGCGGCATGTCCACATCGGTGACCACGGCGGCGAACCGGCCGCTGCGGACGGCGTTCCAGCCATCCATGCCATCCACCGCAACTTCGACTGCGTAGCCCAGCGAGGTGAGCAGTTTGCGTTCGAGTTCGCGCACGGTCAGGGAATCATCGACGACCAGGATCTGGCGGGCGGCCTTGCCCAACTCGGCGGCGGCGGCGGTGATACCGTGCAGCGGACCACCCGCCGCCAACCGGCGCACCGAGAGCAGGAAATCCTCGACGTCGATGAGCAACATCGGCGAACCGTCTTCGGTGAGGGCGGCGGCGGCGATGTCACGCACCCGGCCGAGATGGTTATCGAGGGCCTGCACCACGATTTCCCCCTCGCTGAGAAAGCGGGAAACGACCACCCCGAAACGTTCCTCCCCCGCTGCCAGCACGAGGAGGTTGAGGTGCTTGCGGGCGGTCTGATCCACCGGGCGGCCGAGTACCGCAGCACCGTCCACGATGCCGATGCGCTAGGGCTCGCAGGTGACGTACTGGACGCCCTCAATCGATTCGATGTCGGTTGTCGCGACGCTGGTGACGCGCTCGACCCGGGCCAGCGGGATGGCGTAAGGTTCGCCGGCAATCTCGAACACCAGCGCCTTCATCACCGAGAGTGAAATGGGCAGTTGGAGGACAAACACCGTGCCGCGACTGGCTTCGGAGGACATTCTCACCGTGCCGTGAGCTTCTCGCACAGCCGCCTGGACCACATCGAGCCCCACCCCGCGGCCGGAAATTTCGGTGACTTCGCTGCGCAGCGAGAAGCCGGGCAAAAACAGGAATTCCAGCAACTCAGCCTGTCCGAGTTTTGCGGCGGTGACGGCGTCGGTGAGGCCCCGAGCTACGACGCGGGCCCGGAGATCTTCCAGTTTCACGCCCCGGCCGTCATCGCTGATCCGCAGGATCAGAAAACCGGCGCTGTGGGAGGCTTCGATAACCAGATGGCCGCTGGCGGGCTTGCTGGCGGCAATCCGCTCGGCGGGCGTCTCAATGCCGTGGTCGATGGCGTTGCGCACCAGATGCAGCAGCGGTGCTTCGATTTTTTCCAATAGGTCGCGATCAATTTCGGTGCCCTCGCCGCGGATTTCACAGTTGATCTCGCGGTCGAGGCGGCGGGCGGTATCGCGGGCGGCCCGTCGCAGCGACGGTGCGATGTGGGCGAAGGGCGTCATCCGGCACGCCTGGGCCTGGTCGTAGAGCCGTTGGGAGAGTTGGGAGGCGTTCCGCTCAAAGCGCTCGAATTCGGCGAGACTGGTGAGCACGAGGCGGTCGCCCGCCTCGACCATCGCCTGCAAGTTGCGGAGCGCGGGTGCCGGATCCGCCCCGCTGGAGGCTGCGGCGATGGCTCCTTCGAGGCTGGCGGCGGTCTTGCGCTGGTGCCCGTGGAGATGCCACAGGTGGTTGGAAAATGATCGGAATCGCCGCGATGCTACTAGCAACTCGCCCGCGCTGCCGAGCAACAGGTCGAGACTCTCGGCACTCACCCGCAACGAGCGTGAGTCGTCGTCAGGCTTGCTGCCCAGTGCAGGAGCGGCCGCCGGCAGGGCGGCGGCGGGCTCGGCTTCTGCAGTCGGGGTGCCGGCGACGAATGCCGCCACCTCGTCGGTGGGAGTAGTGGGAGTGGTGGCGAGACGCCCGAGCAGATCCACGCCCCGCAGCAGGCGATCAATCATCAGGCTGTCGAGGGCGAGGGTCTGGCGTTGCGCGGCGACGAAGGTATCCTCCATGGCATGGGCGACCTGCACGGCGGCTTCGAGGTCGATGATGCGAGCGGCACCTTTCAGGGAGTGGGCGGCCCGCATGAGGGATTCCAGCAGTGCGGGGTCGCCCGGGCGTTTTTCCAGCGCCAGCAGTCCGTCGCTCAAGGCCCGGCACTGGGTATCGCACTCCGTTTGGAAGAGTTCGGCCAGGGAAAAACTGCTGAGGTTGTCGTTCATGGGATTAGCCGGCGGCCGCGTTGAAAGCATTGAAGAGCGAATCGGCGTCGAGCCACGCGACGTCCGGTTCATCCCCCGCGCCGAAGAGGCCTTTCAGGTGGGTGCGGCTTGCGGCGAGAAGGGTGGCGGGCACGGGCAGCAGGGCGGACCGCTCAAATTCCGCCATACCCTCGCAAGCGTCCACTCGGCAGGCGACGCGCCAAGTGCGGTGGGTGAGCACCAGCATCATCGGCCGGACCGGGGCGGGACCGGCCGCGCAGCCCAGGATGTTGGCAAGGGAAAAACAGAGGGTGACCGAGCCCCGCACG
This sequence comes from Akkermansiaceae bacterium, assembly GCA_903827375.1. Taxonomy (GTDB): domain Bacteria; phylum Verrucomicrobiota; class Verrucomicrobiia; order Verrucomicrobiales; family Akkermansiaceae; genus Luteolibacter. Next base: position 8,411 of record CAIKHZ010000042.1, on the reverse strand, counting down.
TTGATCACGCCGGCGAGCGCCTCCCGCCGGTGGGGCATCGAATGGAGGCCCGGCAGTGGGGCGGCCAATTCAAGGTAGGCGGACTCGATCCCGAAGCGCTCGCTGCCCACCCGAAACAAGAACAGCACCAAGCGCTCGCCGCAGCGGGCGGCGGGCGGAATGGCGGCGAGTTCGTCGCGCCAGCGTTCGCGGTCGGCGGGGTCGGGTTCGCGCTGGAGGAAGGCAGTGGTCATGGGGTGGCGTGCTGGTTGGCGCGGCGGCGTAGGTGGGCGGCGGCGGCTTGACGGCCTCGCAGATCGCAGAGCAAGGCGAGATGAGCCAGGGTTTCGGCGTGGGCGGGATCCAGGTAAAGTGCCTTGCGGTAATAGGTCTCGGCAAGTTCCCCCTCCCCGAGGGCATCGCTCACCACCCCGCGCAAACAGAAAAAGTCGGCGCTGGGGACCGCCGAAACCGCCAGTCGTTCCAGCACGTCCGCCGCCGCAGCTTCGTTACCGACATCGGCCAGCGAGCGAGCCAGCGCGAGCGAGTCACCAACCGGGGCCACCGCAGGCGGCGCGGCGGCGACTGCGGCGACAGCTGCACCTGCGGGACGCGCAGGCACGGTGGGTTTTATGACCGCCGGCGGCAGACAGCGCGGCCTGCGGGGCGGCGGCGCGGGAGAGTAGCGCTCGGGCTCGGCAGGGCGGCCCGCGTCTTTCACGCAGGCAAAGGCCATCGGCAACTTGGCCGATGCAAACCCGCAGGTCAGGGCGACGGGCGGTTCCACTGGACCAAGGAACAAGATGCCATCGTCCCCAAGGGCGGCGTGCAGGCGCTTGACGACCTCCCTCTGGGTTTCCATGCCGAAATAAATCAGGGCATTGCGGCAGAAGATGACGTGGCTTGGCGGCAGCGGCTGCCGGGGATCGACGAGGTTCATACCGTCGAACCCGACCAACTCGCGGATGAATGCCGCGACGCGCCTCTCGCCGTGACCGAGGTCGTCGAAATACCTGCCGAAGCGTGCCTCATCGAAGCCGGTGCGAAACGAATTGCGACGATAGGTGGCCTCGTCGGCCCGGGCCAGGGAGACTTCGCTGAGGTCGCCGGCGCGGATCCTGATGCGCTCGGGCGGCAGTCCGGCTTCGACTAGGCAAATGGCAATGCTGTAGGGTTCCTCGCCGGTTGCGCAGGGCAGCGAGAGGACCCGCAGGGTTTCAGCCGGGTGGGCGGGCAGCCAGGTTCCGGTGACCCACTCCGCCAGGGCCTCAAAGGCCTCAAGATTGCGGAAAAACCAAGTTTCCGGGACCAGCACGGTTTCGAGCAGAGCCTTCCATTCAGCGCTGGCGGCGTCTAACAATCTGGCGGGGTCCGGACAATTGCGGAGGGCGTGGTGGATTTCCTTGCGCAATGAGGCTTCGCAGGTGTGCGCGGGAGCGATGCCAGCATGGGCGCGGAGAGCTTTGAGGATGGCGTCTTCCGAGATCATGCGTCCTGCGTGATGAGGGTTTCCCAAACCTCGGCAGTGAGGATGGAATCAGGGTGGAGGCGCTGGATCCAGCGCCCGTCGCAGGCCGCGACCCGCCCGACGCACGGAAACGCCGCCGCCCGGGCCCCCGGCTCGACAAACTCTTTGTCCGCAAACGCCTTGACCCGGGTGACGTCTTCGCCCACCAGCCCGAGCAGGCGTTCGCGGCCGCCGAGTTCCACGCGGTGCAGGATGATGCGGGTCGAGTACCGCAACGCCGACGGCCGACCGGCGAGTAAGACCCCGCAATCCACGACCGGAACCGGTTGGCCGTGGAAATTGAGAATCCCGAGCACGGCCGCTCCCGCGCCGGGCGCAACCTTGAGCGCGGCGAGCGGCACCACCGCCACCACGCCGGTGGTGGCAAGCGCATAGGTGTCGGCACCCGCATTCAACAGGAGGTACAACATCTAACTGGGGAGTTTGAAGCGGGCAATGCCGGATTGCAGGCCGCTGGTGGCTTCGTTGAGTTGATCGACGGCCCGTGAGCTGTCGCGGATGCTATCGGCAGTGAGGCGGGCGGCCTCGCCGAGCTGGGCGAGCGCCTCGCTGATTTGCAGGGCACCCTGGGTTTGCGAGCGCATGCCATCGCTCACGCTCTCGACGCTCGGGGCCAGCGACTGGACCTCCGAAATCACGCGGTCAAGCTGGGTGCCGACGGAAGCAATCTCCGCCGCGCCGCGTCGCAGTTCCTCGGCGAATTTATCCATGCCCATGACACCGGCGCTGACGGCGCTGACCATTTCCTTGACCATCAGCTCGATGTCGCCGGTGGAGGCGGCGGTCTGGTCGGCGAGGCGACGGATCTCGGTGGCCACCACCGCGAAACCGCGACCGTATTCCCCGGCTTTCTCCGCCTCAATCGCGGCGTTGAGGGACAGCAGGTTCGTCTGATCGGCCACCTTGCCGATGGTGGAAACGACCGCGTTGATATTGCCAGCCTTCTCGTTCATCACGCCGAGTTTGGCGGTGATGCTGGCGGAGGCATCCAGAATGCCTCGCATGATTTTCTCCATGCGGACCAAGCCATCCTTGCCGCCGGACGCGAGCGAACTCGCCTGTTCGGCTACGGTGCTGACGTTGTCCGCAGTTTTCAGAAGTTCCGAGCTGGTGGCGCTCATTTCCTTGGCGGTGGCACTAATTTCAGCGGAGGTGGTGGCGACTTCGCCGGCTGTAGTTTGTTGTTCCTTGGTGGTGGCCGCGATCTCGATGGCGGAGCTGTTCACCTGCAGGCCGCTGCGCTGGACCTGAGTGATGAGATTGGCCAGGGCGGCGATCATCGCCCCGAAACTCCGCGAGAGCGACCCCATCTCCTCCCCACGCACCGGGTCCCTGAGGGACACCGTGAAATCCCCCTCAGCCATCCGGCCGGCCACCGCCTCGATGCGCAGCAGCGCGGTGATCATCGCCGCGAAACTACGGGCCAGCGACCCGATCTCGTCGCCACGCCCCGCATCGTCAAGCGACCCCGTGAAATCGCCGACCGCCATCCGCCTGGCCACGGCTTCGATGCGCGACAAGGCCACTGTGATATTGCGGACGACTAGGAAACCGACCACGCCGACGACGATCAGCGCCAGCAGCGAGCCGAACATGACGATCCTCTCAAGTTGGACGGCCAAAGTGCCGACCTCCTTGTCAACCGCCTCGAACTCCGCAGTTTCCAGGCTTTTGAGGTGTTCGATCGCCACGACGAGCTGATCCATGACGCTCATGCTGCGCTCCACCGTTTTTCCCAGATCAGCCTTGGTCCGGTCTTCGGTCTCGGCTTTGAGCTTGCCGAGCAGGTCCTTACTCAGGGTCGCGATGGTGGTGATTTCCACGTCACGACCGGTGGCCGCCGGGGCCACGCGCAGGGCTTGGATTTTCGGGGTGATTTCCGCGAGAGTCGCATCGAGATCGAGCTTGCCGAGGGTGCCCTGGGTGCCGGTGAGCAGGAACACCCGCTGCCCCTCTTGAGCCGCGGCGATGAAATCGTGGAACGCATCGAGTTGCGCGATGAAAGCGCGTTCCGATTGGACCTCACGGAAATTCTCCTCCAAATGCCGGACGGTAACGTACGCGGTGATGGCGAGGGCGATGATGGCCAAAAACGCCAGCGCATAACCGACGAAAATCTTTATGCCGATCGTGAATTTCATGAGGGTTTGCCTTAGCTCCGGGTTGGTTTTTCCAACTGCCGTGCAGGCTGCCAGAGTCGGAATAAGCGGAGGCCGTCAGAGTCCCTGCTGCAAGTCGAACAAAAAAACCGCGGCTTTCGCGGCTGCGGCTGATGCTAGCAATTTAAGCTAGAGCCTGTCCCAAAACCGCCACTTTTCGGCCCAACGCCTGGAGGGTTCATTCGAACATCAATAAAACCGTTAGCAATATGAAAGCAACGGGGCTTGCAGATGACGGTCCAATGAATGGTGATACGGGACCCTCGACCGTTTGCTGGTCCAGCAACAGCGGATCTCCGACAAAGAGCTTGAGTGGCTGACCAAATCCTGCAAAAAGGTTTGGAACCGAGTCCGCTGAGAGCGGGCACAAGCGGAAGATGCCTTCGCTGAGCTCATGATGAGGCCAAAATATTTCCGGAACTTTTCAGGGCAAGTCCGGTTTGAATCACCGCCATGAGATTGATCAACATCCTGCCACTATTCGTTTTGTTCACCGCCTCACCCCTTCACGCACAGGCAGCCACCCCTGCGCCCGAGGGCAAAGTAAAGGCGATGGTTGAGAAATTGCTGCAGATGAGGCCGGAGGAGCGCCGCGAATTCCTGCAAAATCATCCGAGAATCCATGAGCGCGTGATGGAGTTCCGCAAGCAGATACACGAGAAAGTGCAAAGCATGACGCCGGAGCAGAAGCAACAGTTCCTGCGGAATCATCCCCGCCTCGAAGAATTTCTAAAAAATCATCAGAAGGCCAGCGAGTAACCAGTCCACTCTTATGGCTCAACCCTCAGACGGCAGAATTTCTTCGTGATGCCGGGGCCGGTTGGCAGGGTATAGGTCATCGCGACAGCAACGGGCGCTATCGCCGCGGCAACGGCAACGAGCAAGCCCGTGACGACCAGGCGTGGGATGCGGTGCGCTTTGCCAGTCCGTTCAAGTTTCCGATGACCACCGCATCGGCCGTGGTGACCATCAAGTTGCTGCCAGGGCAGGAGAAGGTGCTGACGTATCGCTATCAGGTGCTGGTGCGCCGCTGAATTTGAGAGGCGCGCTGGATCGCTCCTGCTATCTCGGCCAGTATTCATTCACGGCGCGCAGCCATTCGTCGGCCATGATCTGGTGACCGGCCCAGGCTGGATGCACCCCGTCAAACAACCAGTACTCGGCCGCTGCGCGCTTGACGGCTTCGTCAAACACCCGCTGAAAATGCACCACCGGAAACTTGTGCTTTTCGCCCAACCTCGCCACCATTTGCTGGATTTTTTTAATGGCTGCGTCCCACTCGGCCCACTGCCCGGTGTTGGCTGAACCCCGCAGAATAAACGGCTCACAAAGAACGATCTTGGTGCCCGGAAACGCGGTTCTGCTATCGGTGAGCATCTTGTCGTAGGTCGCTTCAATTTCGTCGAATTTAATTTCCTTTTTCGCCCCCAGGTTATGCCAGACGTCGTTGACGCCGATGAGTATGCTGAGAACGTCGGGCTTCAATGCGATCGCGTCATTCTGCCAGCGAGCGGCGAGGTCCGATACTTTGTTGCCGCTAATCCCGCGATTGAGGAAGGTCAGGTTCAATTCTGGGAAGTGCCCACCCGCATTCGCAGCGATGATGTAGGGGTAGCCATGGCCCAAGGCGTGGTCCAGATAGTGTGCTTTGTAATCGCGTCCACCGTCAGTAATCGAGTCCCCCTGAAAAAGCACCCGCGCATTTTTGTGGAATATGGCCGGCAACTCATTCACAGCTGGACCTGGTTCGCTGCCCGACGCATTTCCGGACACGATCATTCCCAATGCAACCCCTATAATCATACACTTCAGCCAATTCTTCATAGTCATGTTTTTATGAAACTGTCATTCGGATTAGCCCCGTCACATCACCCCCACGCCAAGCCCGTCCGGTCTGATTGATCCGACGGGCTTTTTTGTTTCGTGATCTATCAATTTAACTCCCCACATCACGGCGAGAAGACTGCCGATAACGAGCAGGGAGCGTTTGGCGGTGGATGGCATGACGGGCCAGAGGTATAGAGTTCTGTGAGCGGAGGCAAGCACAGACATCCCTCTTGTCGCCCGCAGCCAAAAACTCCCAATGAACATTCCTACAATATTTGTGAGTCATCAGTTCAGCCGGGTAAGTCGCCAACCCAGGACAACGGAGGCGCTTGGAACTCTGTTCAGATCGGCTGAGGTGGTGCGCGGTGCGTCATGGTTCGACCGGCCGATTCATGCCGGCTCCGCCTCGCGCCTGTCGTATCGCCCCTGGCAGGCGGTGTACAACGTCAGTTTCCGAGTGGTTAGGTCCGCCGAGGGCCAACCCACCATCGTCTCCGGTGCGGGACAGCCGCCTGTGGCGACATCCGCCCGTTGAAGTGCCCAACACCCCTTGGTCAAAATGGTGACCAACCCGTCGCCCCATCTCTTGTCGCAATTGTCGGCACGCGCTGTCGCCGCACTCAAGGACAAGTGGACCATCCCCAAAGTGGCCAGATTAGAAACCAGTGAGATTGTGTCGCGGTTAGAAAAGCTGGGGATCGAGCAAGCACTGGCGTATCCGGTTGTTGACGCAGACGACTGGGATCTCGACGTTCGATTGGATGACCTCCGCGAAAATTTGCGGGTGCCGTCACCAGAATAGACTCTTGGTTGTTAGAATATTTCGTGTCGCGGATCCGCCGCGCTCTTGGTAGGTTCACGCAGTCATCGACGGGGATCTATGGCGACAAAATGCTCAACCTGACGTTTCTTCGGGGATACGTCTGCAAGCTGCTTGAAAACACCAGGATCAAACGCTTCCTCGCTAACCGCCATGCCGAAATGCTCGCCGAATTTGAACGCATCGCGGCGACGGAAGGGGTGTAGCGGGATCGGTGACCCGGAAGACCTCGGAAAATTCTCGTCAGCAGCAGCATTTTTAGGATAGACATCAGCCGTAACCGGTAGGGTGTTCAGATCCCATCGGATCACCTGATTTCCGCGCTTCGCCACCCTGCCCGAATGTCCAAGCTCACCCTTTCCCAGCTTTCCAGCCTGCTTTTCCGCGCCTGCGACGACTTGCGCGGCAACATGGATGCCTCCGAATACAAGGAATACATCTTCGGCATGCTGTTCCTGAAGCGGATGAGCGACCTCTTTGATCAGGAATCAGCGGCGCTGGCGAAAAAACTCCGCGCCCGCGGCATGGCCGAGGATGTGATCCAGGCCCAGCTCAAGAACCCGGACAAATTCACCTTTTTCGTCCCCAAAGAGGCTCGCTGGGAAAAAATCCGCCACCTCAAGACCAACGTCGGCACCGGTCTGAACAAGGCGCTCGAAGCGCTCGAAGACGCCAACGTCGATGCCCTGGAGGACGTGCTCAAGCACATCAACTTCAACCGCAAAATCGGACAGCGCACGCTCGACGACACCGTTCTCTCGGATTTCGTCCAGAATTTTGAGAAAATCCCGCTGCGCGACGAAAACTTCGAGTTCCCCGACCTGCTCGGTGCCGCCTACGAATACCTGATCAAATTCTTCGCCGATTCGGCCGGCAAAAAGGCCGGCGAGTTCTACACCCCGGCCGATGTCGTCCGCTGCCTGGTTGAGATCGTAGATCCCAAGCCCGGCATGTCGATTTACGACCCCACCTGTGGATCCGGCGGCATGTTGATTCAGACCCGCGACTACGTCGGCGAATGTGGCGGCGATCCGCGTGACCTCGCGCTTTTCGGCCAGGAATCCATCGGCACCACCTGGTCGATCTGCAAGATGAACATGCTGCTGCACGGCATCCCGCACGCCGACATCCGCCAGGAGGATACTTTGCGCAAGCCCCAGCACAAGGCGGAGGGCGGCGAACTCAAGCGCTTCGACCGGGTGCTGGCCAATCCGCCGTTTTCGCAGAATTACATCCGCAAGGACATCGACTACCCCGGCCGCTTCGCCGTCTGGCTGCCGGAAAAAGGCAAAAAGGCCGACCTCATGTTCGTCCAGCACATGCTTTCGGTGCTCAAGGCGGACGGCAAAATGGCCACAGTCATGCCCCACGGTGTGTTGTTCCGTGGTGGCGAGGAGCGCGAGGCACGCAAGCATTTCATCGAGCGAGGGTGGCTTGAATCGGTCATCGGCCTGCCCGCCGGGCTGTTTTACGGCACCGGCATCCCCGCTTGCGTGCTCGTTTTTGACAAAAGCGGCGCCGCCAAGCGCAAGGATGTCCTGTTCATCAATGCCGACCGCGAATTCCGCGAGGGCAAGGCCCAGAACTACCTCCGCCCCGAGGATTTGGCAAAAATCGTCCATGTGCACCGCGAGCGCCGCGACGCCCCGGCCTACGCCCGCCTCGTCCCGCACGCGGAAATCGCGGACGAGGACTGGAACTGCAACATCCGCCGTTACGTGGACAACGCCCCGCCGCCGGAACCCCACGATGTGCGCGCCCATCTCCATGGCGGCGTCCCGCTCGTCGAGATCGACGCCCTGCATCGCTTCTGGAACAACTACCCAGGCCTCCGCGAGTCCATCTTTGTGGCCGCAGTCGGCGACCGTCGCACGAAATCCGTCCGTCGCTCAGCTTACGCCGACTTTTCGCCGCGCATCACCCACCGCCGCGACCTCGCCGCCATCGTCCAGAGCGATCCCGCCATTGCCGCCGCACACGCCGGATTCCACCTTACCTTGGCCAAGTGGTGGCAACGAAATCTCCCGCACGTCATCGCCCTCGCACCCGATGGCGCGAAAAAGGGCAACGTCTATGAACTCCGCCGCCTGCTCCTAGC
>CAIKHZ010000041.1 GCA_903827375.1 Akkermansiaceae bacterium | reverse complement strand
ATTTTCTCACGGTCGGCAGCGCATAACTCAAACGGCGGCTCGGGTTGCTTGGCGGGTCGCTGCGGTGGCGTGGCTGGCCTTGTGGCGGTTCCTGCGGGTTGCGATGATATATGAACGCCAAGCACGGCGGCAACGTCTGCAACGGCATCTGGGAAGGTCGTGGCACGGCCTAACCATTGCGACACGCTGAACGCGTCGCCGGAAAATCCACACGGATAGCAACCCGCGTTTTCGTGATGACTTCCGAAAACCGCGAAACTCGGGCTTGTGTCGTCATGCGCCGGGCATTTTCCCACAAGGCGGGCACCTTGCCTGCGGAGTTCAACGCCGATAGCCGTTAGATACTCGGGCAGGCGGCAACGCATATCTTCGAGCGCAGCCGGGTCAAATCGCGGGGGCGGATGGGTAGAATTGTTAGACATATAGGAAGAGAAAGGCTGTTAGGTAAAGGTTAGAAAATGCCCGGTATGACGTAGGTGCCGGGCCACCGAATCCGAATCCGCCACTGATTTACCATGGAAGGCGAAATGTTAGGCGAGCGCGGATTTCACGAAGCTGATTGCGGACCGAACCTCGCCGAAATGCTCCGGAGTTGGCGTGGTCGCGAACCTAGCGACGGCGGCCTTGGCATAGCCGATATTGGTTTCTAACACTTCGAGCTTTGCCTCTTGCGCGTCGCGATCAGCAAGCAACATATCGCGATCTTCGCGCCGGGTGGCACGGTCCCATGCTTGGGTGATCTTCGCGACAAGACCCGCTTTTATTTTTTCGACAAAGCCGGGCTGGCGCTCAAGGACGGCCGTCAAATCAGCGGTGGCAGCCAGTACAAACTCGTCCTTGCGGCTGATGAAAGTTTGATCCGCAAGCTGCCGCTGTATGAAGTCGACAAGTTGGGGGGTGAACGTCTCAGTGAGTTCCTGGAGTCCGTTCAGCTCGCTGATGATTCTAACGGCTTCGCTCACGGGGACCGCTGCCGGGTTTGCTTGGAACGATTTGAACGCGGCCTGCTTTTCTGTGAGGGCGGCTTGATATGATTCTGCAGCGGAGGCGATCTTGGTTTGGCCGGTGTGGAGGTCGGCGAGGAGTTGTTCGGTGGTCATTTTGTTAGTGATCGGTGTCATTGTGTATCGGTGTCAGTTTGTGTGTTGTTAGTTGCGGTTCTCATATCAGATGGTTAGACGCGGGCAAGCTCCGCCCGGTTCGGATTGTTGGCGCGGGCCGCCAAGGCTTCGGCTACCGCTTTGCGGGAAAACCGGATGACCCTACCATCGGCGATGACGGCCGGGATGATTCCGCGATGAAACCACGAAAGCAGGGTTGGCTTGGTGGTTTTGAAATCCGCTGCCAGTTCGGCGGCGGTGGCGATGTCAGATTGATTTAATGTTTCGTTGCTCACGGCGGCATCTTACGGCCACTAAAAACACGCCGCAACACTCATCTAACGGAATAGGGTGCAAACTGAATTGCACCCTATTTCTTGAATCCTTTTCCCGTGCCGCAAGCTAGTTAGAAGCAGGCTTCCGAACCGCCATAGGCTTTTCCGTTGGGTAGTGCTTGTCCTGAATCATTTTCACCAGTGCGATTTGAGCCGGTGAAATCTTACTGCCTTTTCTTTTTTGCGGCAGGAACTTCAGCTTTGCGCGTGTCAACCAATCCGCCCTGCCCTTCTTTGATCTTGGTATATGGTCATACAATTCAGGATGGCACTTTTCCAAGGCTTGAAACAACTCCTTAACTGGCATGAATGAGACCTTTTCACCATCCGCTTCCGATGTGATAACAGCCATTCGCCGGGCGACGTGCATGGCCTCTTGCTCCAATTGCTCACCCTTGCTACCGACCTGCATTTTCATGGCGTCGAGCATGGCCTGCGGCTCCTCGCGCAAGACCCGGCTAAGGTATTGCTGGCACCACTCGGCCGCCCCCGGCACGATTGCATTGTCGTCGCTCTGGTGCTCGAATGCGGCCAGATTGGAGAGACACGCTGATATATATTCCGGCAGGATGGGAATTTCAGAAACCGGGATTTCGTAGGTGTCTCGAATCAAGCACGAGTGCGGATTGTAGAACGGGCCGTCCCACGTGGATGGAGCGACGGGGGCGGCGGGTTTCTTCGCTGGTGATTTTTTGGCTGGCATGGCTTTGGGTTCTAACGGAAGTATTTTTTTGCGGCAGCTGGTTTCACGGCGCGGCGGTAGTGGCGGAAGAGGGTCGATGAATTCGCCGTGTGTCCCATTGCGGCCTTGGCGGCATCCTCGCCAAACTCCACAAGAAAGTTGCTGGCGTACGTGTGCCGGGCGATGTCTTGGTCGCCCGCTATTCCGGCGGCAGCGCGGATTGCCTGAATTCGGCGGTGCCAGTTCGGCGGCACCACGCTACCCTCTGCAGGATGACCGCGAAGCAGGCGCGACAGGCGTGGCGTGATCGGGATGTGCCTATCGGTGCCGGTCTTGGAAACCTCGGGGGCAACGTCGATATGCTCATGGTGAACGGCTTCCCATTGAAGACGTCCTAGCTCACCGTCTGGTGAGTCAGGTCGGACGCCCGCGAACAAGAGTAATGAGACGGCGCGAACCTCGGCACGGTCGCGGCAGGCGCGGAGCATGGCGGCACACTGGGTCACTGTCATGATTTTGACTTCTCCGCGCTTGCTGGGTTTCTCCTTGGCATGGAATGCGGATAGGACGTAGCGCAGGCGCATTTTGATCGTGCTGTCGGATGTGGCACCATTTTTGCGCAATACCTCCCTGATGACGGCCTGATTGATGGACGCGCACTTCGTGGCCATGAATTCCTCACCCACCCACCGGGGCAGCTTGTCAAAGTCGGTCTGGTAACGGTCACTCCATCCCGCTTCATTGACGGCGCGGAAGCGGTCGAACCTTTCGCGGAATGTCTCAGCGGACCCGCTGGCCAGATGTTGCTTGGACACGGCGCGGCAGGCGTCGAGGGGCGAAATTCCAAGCGGTGCCACAAGTGCCACCATCTCATGCATCTGCTTGACCCATTCCAAAATAGTGGCACCACTTGGCACCAGCTTTGCGGCCTCTGCCGCCAACCTCGCCAACCCGGCATCGATTATGGCACCACGCTGCCCCTTCGAATACTGCCCGCGAAGGGTCGATGCGAATTTCTCCGCGTCCTTGGCATCCTTGAAAAAACGCCGTTCCCGCGCTCCATTCCCCGTCATTCCTGCGGGAATGCTCACCATCCATCCTTTTTTTGCGTCCGGTATCGGCTTGAATCCTGGTTGCTTTGGCATGGCCGGATGGTGCCATTTAGTGACACAACGCACAAGCATTTAATCGTTTCATCCTAACAGGGACACTCAAAAACCCTTGTACTTACAAGCCGACTGAGAGATTCGAACTCTCGACCTGCTGATTACAAATCAGCTGCTCTACCACTGAGCTAAGCCGGCGGGATGGAGGTTTGGGCAGGGGCTATGAAGCCCGTTGAAAACCCATGGCGGATTTCGGCCGCCGGGCGAATTGATAGCAGGGGAGTCGGGCGACGCAAGCGCAATCGCACCGGAGCGGCCGGATTTCTAAATGCCATGCCAGTCGCGCCAAGAAGTGCGGGCAAGGGCTCGAAGATGACTGTCATACGGGATGACGGTTATGTGCCGGGGTGCGGCGACGTAGCTTGGGGCCATGAATTTCCCAGCGTTTTTCACAGTCCGGCCATGCGGCGGCATTCCCATGCGGCTCAAAGGGCTATGTAAGACAGGCATAGCGGCCAGTTTGGCGTGGGGGTTGACGGCTTGTGGGCGGGTTGAGGCCGCGACGGCTTGGGATGCGCCGCGGGGAGGCAATCCGGTGATACCCGGATATTTTGCGGACCCGTGCAGCCGCAAGTTTGGCGACACCTACTATCTCTACGTTACGCCGGACGGTTGGGACGTGGGCCGGGGCCCCGCGGGAGTGTGGACTTCCAAGGATTATGTGAATTGGACATGGCAGCCGATGAATTGGCCGAAAACCGAGTTTAAATGGGCACCGTCGGTGGTCAAGGTCCAGGGGAAATTTTACATGTATAGCAGCGTGCCCTGCCAGATTTGGGCGGCCAGTGCTGACGCGCCCGTTGGTCCGTGGACCAATCTGATGGGAGAAGCGGGCAAGGAAATGATTCCCGACCAGACGCCGAAGGGATCGATCGTGTTGGATGGCGAGGCATTTATCGACGACGATGGTTCCGCATATCTCTGGTACAGCACCTGGTGGCACCCCACCGTCGCCAAACTTAAATCCGATATGCACTCGTTCGATGGCGAGCCTATCCAGTATTTTAAACACGATGCCCTGCCAAACCCTCCCAAGGGCCTGGTCACCGGCTGCATGGAGGCTCCCTATATGTTCAAACACAACGGCCTCTACTATCTGATGTATTCGGACGCCATGTGCCAGGATTCCACCTATAACGTCAAGTACTCAACCAGCAAGTCGCCCACCGGACCGTTTGACTACAATCCAGCTAACAATCCGATCCTGGAGACCAACGATGACGACACCGTGGACGGCCCCGGCCACCACTCGATGCTGGTGGATGGCAAGCACGTCTATATCGTCTATCATCGCCACGACAACCCGCATGACGCCGATGGCGCCCACCGCCAAACGTGTATCTCCGAGTTGTATTTCAATGCAGATGGATCCATTGAAAAACTCCAGCCCGGTCATGCTGGTGTGGGTTACCTCGCCCCTTCCACCAAACGCGATTCCAATCTCTCACTCGGCAAGACAGTCACCGCGTCGTCGTCCCTCAGTGGCGATTTTCGCCCGGAATATGCCGTCGATTCGAATAATGGCACGCTGTGGAAAGCCGCTGATAAGGCGTATCCGCAGTGGCTGCAGGTGGACCTTGGCAAAATCTCACCAGTCCGTCGCATCGAAACATCATTCCAGTATCCGCAGGTCGCCAACCGGTATCTGATCGAAACTTCCAGTGATGCCAAGAGCTGGCTCGCCTTTGCCGATCGCCAGCACAACGTGCAAGCGGGCATCATGATCGACAAGGGCGACGTGCAGGCCCGCTACGTTAGAATATCTCTTCTCGGCCAAGACTCGGGCCGCCCGGACCAATGGGCAGCGCTGTGGGACTTCGCCGTGTTTGATGGAATAGATAAGCCTAACCAAGCTCCCGTGGTAGATCTTGGCCCGCCTCTCAATCTCAATTTCCGCTATCCATCGTTCACCATCGAAGGCACCGTCCATGATGACGGTTTGCCTAACGGCCCGGTGACCGTTGCCTGGAGCCAAGCCAGCGGACCCGGCACGGCGATCTTCAGCCACCCCGACCGCATCCGCAGCGACGTCAAGGTTGACAAGCCCGGCCAGTATGTCCTCAAGCTCACCGCCGACGACGGAGCACTCAAGGGCGAGGCCACCGTGGTGGTGAACCTGGCCCCGCCCACAGAACGCGTGATTGCCTATGACTTTGATGAGGCGAACGGCGCCGTTGTTGGCGACGGCAGTGGCAACGGGAAATCCGCCGTGTTGCGTAAAGGTGCCAGCCGAAGCATGGGCATGCGCGGCCGGGCCGTAAAACTGGACGGAGCAGGGGCCTACGTCGCCATTTCGCCGATAGGTGAACTGACCTGCGCCACCTTTGCTGCCTGGATCAACCCCCATCAGGTCAACCCCGACGCCAGCTTGTTGTGTGCCGATGGCGGTGCCCTCAGGCTTGTGCTCAATGGCACAGGTGCCTTGCAATTGGCCATCGAGGGGATGTCGCCGCAAATGTCGGACTTCCGCTTCACCCCGGCACAGGCCGGTGAGTGGCGGCATGTCGCAGTGACCTATGATCCGGCGGCAAAATCCGTTGCCTTCTTTGTGGATGGCAAACTCGACGTCATCCGCAAGCTCGATTCCGCGCCGGTCATCAACCTGCTCCGGCCTGCCCGGCTTGGCGGTGCGGAGACCGGCGCTCGCGGGTTTTGCGGCGAAGTGGATGAATTCCGGATCTTTGAAAAAGTGCTGACTGTGGCAGACATTGCCAACCTAGCCAAACGCGAAAAGTTCGTGACCATCGCGGAAGCCCTCCAATTCAAGGAGGGGACGCCGGTTGTGCTCATGGGCAAGGCCGTGACCCTGGCTGCGGCAGACCCGCTCAGCCTCGACCGTGCGACCGACTTTTTCTATGTTTCCGAGTTTGATGGCAAATCTGGCATACGCGTCGAGGATGGTAAAACCGGCCAGGATAAATGCGCGGCGGATGGATGTGTCAGTCTAACCGGGACGATTAGAACCAAGCCCAACAAGGAGCGCTACATCGAGTTGACCAGTCCTCCAACCAGCGGTGCCACACGCAGCGCCCCTGCCAGCCCGGCCAAAATTTCCGGGCTAACAAACGCGGTCGGACGATTGGTTAGCATCCAAGGCGTGGTGAGGGAGGTGGCGGGCGACGCTGCGTTTTTCAGCTTGGGCGATGCCACAGGTGGGGCTCCGGTCAAGGTGCAAACCAAGCACTATGCCCCGATGGTCAAGCTCGGGCCGGGCAACACAGTGGCCGTCACGGGCGTCGTCGGCATGGATGGGGAATCCAGCGAAGCTGTTGTTCTTCCGCGGGAAATTGTCCGGATCGCCCCGCCGGCCAGCGATCTGCTGGCGTATTACTCGTTCGAGGAGGATGGGGGAGTAGCGCGGGATCTTTCATCGAACAAGCTAGACGCAAAGTTGGCAAATGGGGCTGGTCATGCGGCTGGCAAGCGAGGCAAGGGTTTGCAATTGGATGGTGAGAAGGGGTTTCTGGAACTTCCCAGCCTTGGATTTCAAACGACGGTGAGCATTGCACTGTGGGTGAATTTAGCGGATTACGCCAAGGACGTTTATGCATCGGTTCTGCATTGTGACGACTGGACATGGGGCGACATTCACTGGAACGTCGCCAAGGATAACAAGAAGGTCAATCTGCATCTCAACGGCATCGGTGAGGTCCATTCTAAGTTCGAGTTTACCCAGGGCCAACTCGGCCAGTGGGTCCATCTTGCCATGACCTATGACGCCAAGGCCCGCCTCCTCAAACTCTACGTCAACGGCATCGAGGAGGCCAGCGCCCAAACCCAGAGCGCCCGTGCCGTGGATCTCACCCGCGTCAAACTCGGTTGCTGGAACGGCCGCGACCGGATGTGGAAAGGATCGATGGACGAGCTGCGTATTTACAGCCGCGCCCTAACGCCCGCCGAAATCGCCGAACTGACCGCAAACAAATAGCGATGCTTAGCTTCAGACTTCAAGACCCAAGATAAGTGATATAACCGAATGATATTTATCTTTGCTTTTCAAGAACTTCAGTCGATCCCTCCAACTCGTGATGCTTATGAAATACTCATCTAACATGGCTCTCAGTGCGCTTTGGCTAGTCTCGCGTGCCGTCGCCGCAGAGTCGGCCACCAGCACCTTGATTGACGCACCGCCGCCGCCGCCCGCCCATGCGCTCTCGCCGTGGCCGGGAGAGATTCCGGCGGATTGTCCCTACCAGAAATCTGACTCGCTGGTTGGGTTGGCGTTCACCGGCCGGCACGCGGAGTACACTGGAGCCGACACTTGGTACCCGTCGTGGGCCGAAGACGGCAATCTATATTCGCCATGGACTGATGGAAATGTCAACGGCCTCGGTTCCGGTTCCGGCGGTGATGATGCCGCCACCGGCCATGCCACCATCCTCGGCGACGACCCGCTCAAGTTAAAGGTCACCGACCAAGGGATTTTTAAATCGAGCCCCCGGCCCTACGAGGGGCGGTACCCATGTGGCAGCTTGGTCTATCAAGGCATTTGGTATTATGGCACGTATTGTTTGCATCCGAGTGGCGGCATCCGGCGCGATGATGGAATCCTCTACAACTGGCCGTGGCTCGGCCCATTCGTCGGCTTTCGCACCTCCACCGACTTAGGCAAGACGTGGACCCAGACGCCCTGCACACCCGCCAAACCACTTTTCGGCGAGCACGCGCTAAACGGCGAACCCGTCAAAATCGGTGCGCCGCATTTTGTCGATTTTGGCAAGGCGATGCAGCACTCACCGGGTGGCAAGGCCTATCTGGTGGCCCAAGGGTCAAGCGATGGCAAGGACCGCCGCTTCGCTTATAACAGTTGGATCACCGCCGATCAGGCGTATCTAACACGGGTGACACCGGGCATCGATACCATGAACGATCCAAGTAAATACGAATTCTTTGCCGGCAACCAGCCCAATGGTGAGGCCAGTTGGACGCATGACTTCACGAAAATCAAACCCATCGCTGAATGGCGCGACCACGCCGGTTGCGTGACCATGACCTACAATGCCCCGCTCAAAAAGTATTTGATGTGTGTGACGGACGGCGGCAACACGGTGTCGCGGTATCATACCTATCTGCTGGAGTCGGATCGCATCACCGGGCCGTGGAAACTCGCTGCCTATCTGAATCATTTTGGTGAGCAGGCATACTTCGTGAACATTCCTTCCAAGTTCATCGGTGGCGACGGTCGCAGCCTATGGCTCTGCTATGCCGCAAATTTCAGCTCCGGTTGGGGCGGTACCACCTTTTTGTCCCGCCCGCCTGGCAGCCGCTATGCCATGTGCCTGCAGGAGGTGCGCATGCTCTCCCCAACCGATCCGGTCCTCCCACCCAGCCCCCTCACCGGACCTGATAACATCGCCCCGCGTGCCACCATCACCGTCAGCTCGACGCATCCCGACTATGACATTGCCGGTCTAACGGACGGGGCGGTTGACGGCTACCCCGGCGACACTCATCGCGAGTGGTGCAGCAACGGCGAGCGCGACACGGCCACTGTGCGCCTGACCTGGCCGGAGGAACAGTCTATTGATCGCGTCTGTCTCTTTGACCGCCGCAATGACCTCGATCAAATCCGCTCTGGCATGTTGTTTTTCAGCGATGGCAGCAGCATCAAGGTGGGCGAATTGCCCGACGACGCACGCAAGGGGGTGGAGATCAAGTTTCCCGCCAAACAGGTGAAGTGGCTGATTTTCGCCGTCAACGAGGTCAAACCTAGCAGCCAAAATATCGGTTTGGCCGAAATCGCCGTCTTCCGCAGCCACTAACAATGGAATGTTCAATTAGCGAAATGGCTTGTGTGAATTGCGAACGCCGGGTGTTTGGGATTGCAGTCAATGCCAAATCGTTTTCCCTATGCGTCGCTAGTTCGTCCGCCTGCCCTCCGCAGTACAAGTCCTTCCCATTCCTTCCATCCAGCCATGAAACCAACCGCCATCCACTTGACCTGCTGCCTGCCCGTTGCCCTCGGGCTGGGCCTGCTGGCTCCTTCCCTCGCCGTTGCGGCACCCATCCACCTGCAAAACGGCCAGATCACCGCTGACTTCGATGACGGCGGGCTGACCGGCCTGGCGCTGGCCAATTCGCCTGCCAAGCTCAGCTTTGACAAGGACACTGCCAAGCTAACGATTGACGGCGAGCCACTCGCTGTGCCCGCCCTCCAACTGACCGCCACTACCCACGACGAGCAAAGCGTGACCTACACCTATGCCGCCGGCAACAAACAACTCAAGGTGGTCTATGAGTTGAAGCCTAGCTGGCAATTTGTTAGCAAGCAA
Source organism: Akkermansiaceae bacterium (assembly GCA_903827375.1). Lineage (GTDB taxonomy): Bacteria > Verrucomicrobiota > Verrucomicrobiia > Verrucomicrobiales > Akkermansiaceae > Luteolibacter. Next base: position 8,400 of record CAIKHZ010000041.1, on the reverse strand, counting down.
CTATTGCTCACGCTGCCCAAGGACAGCAAGTGCCGCGTCAACGATGTGGAGGTTTTCCGGAGCGAACTCCATACCTCGGTGGCCCGCGAGATCAAGGCTAGCAACGGCAGCGGCGCGGTGTTTCTTCGCCTCGGAAAACCCGACGCGAAGGCCACATGGAGCGCCTTCTTGGCGATTCAAAACCCATTTCTCAAATGGCAGCGCAAGGACTCGGAGATTGCCATGGGCTATCAACCCGAAATCGAATGGAGCGCAGCCTACGGCCCGTTTGCCTCCGACCGCGTGTGCATCGGGCTGCAAGCTCTAACTGGTAATGAGATGCCTATGCGCAATCTCCCCGAGTGGAAGTATGTGCAGGCGCCGGAGCACGCGTTCGACGGTCAGCCGACGCTGGATATGGCCGAGTTTGATGCGATGACCCGCTGCGTTGATGCCTTCGTTCAGTTCCGGCCGGACAAGAGCCTGCGGGTGCATGTGCCGTGGTGCGAAAATGACTATCAGATTGATGTGGCCACCGCTGGCGGGCGCAGTGAATGGAAGCGCATCCTCGACCAGTGCGCCGCCATCGGGGTGGACAACGCGTTATTTACCCCGGCTAACAGCGAGGTCGCGCCACTCAAGGACAATGCCGACGCATGGGGTTGGGAAAACTGTTTGTGGTTGGGCCTTGGCCAGAAAATCCGCATGGGCCAATGGGACATTGCCAAGGATCCGATTCCAGCGTCGATCCAGGAAATGCTCGATTATGCCAAGGCCAAGCAGGTGAAGTTGGTGGCCTATGCCTATCCGACACTTGGTTGGAAACAAAATCCAGAATGGACGGCATGGTGCGGTGGCAAGACCGGCGGCTATGTTGGTGTGGATACCGGTGTGCGCAGTTTTCAGGACTGGTTTGTCGATCAACTCGTGGCCTTTCAAAAACGCACGGGCATCAGTGGTTACTGCTTTGACCACTGGTGGATCGCCTACGAGCCGACCAAGGAAGGGGCCAACCCAACGAGCAAATACGCCCAGTGGAATGGTTGCAGGCGCATCCTCGAGGAACTTCGTCGCCGTATCCCGGATGTCGTCATCGACGGCCGCCAACAATACCAATGGTACGGCCCGTGGACATGGCTCGCCGGTTCCTATCCGCATCCCACCACCACCGACGAACAACCCGGCTCATTCAAAAATTTCCCAGATCTGCACTTCAGCCGGGTCTCGGGAGACCGTCAGCGCTGGGCGACCTGGTTCTATCACATGGAGCAATTCACGCCATGGGAAGTGGTGCCGGGCTACATGACCCATCAGACGCCGCGCAGTGATGACAAGGGCCAATGCGTTCGCGACCGTTCCTTCCATGCCCGTGACTGGGATTTGTTGGGCTGGCGTTATTCTGTTATTTCCTCCATTGGCACAGCGCCGTTCAATCATGTGGTGGATTTGCTGCCGGCCCGTGACGAAACTGAGTTCAAGCATTTCCTGCCCGCCGAGCAACAGTGGCTGCGTGGATGGATGGACTGGACCGACGCCAACCGCGCACTCCTCAAAAAACTCCGCCCTATCATCGGTCCACCCGTGCTCGGCCGCGGCGACGGCACCGCCGCCTGCGACGGCGACCACGGCTTCGTTTTCCTTTTTAATCCCAACTATCACGAAATGCAGGCAGACGTCACCCTCGATGCAGGAATTGGCCTAACCAAAGGTGAGGCGTTCATCCTGCGCGAACTCTATCCGAACGTCGGACGATTGATAGGAAAAGCGGGCGGCGGCTTGTGGCACCTTGGCGACAAGGTCAGCCTGCCTATCAAAGGCCCGGAGGCCTTGGTGCTCGAAGTGGTGCCTGCCGCCACCATCAAGCGCCCGGCCCTGCTTCAAGCCAACGGCAAGGCCAGCCTCGACGGCGAGCGATTGCAGCTCACCGGGGTCACCAGTGAAGCGGGTCGCTCGACTGAATTGGCGGTGCTTCTGCCCGCCGGCCAGAAGGTGGCCAAAGTGAGCGTCAATGGTCGTGAGATCGCAGGATTTCAGAGCAAGAATGACGTGCTAACCGTCGCGGCTAAGTTTGCCGGTGCACGCATCGATCACTGTCAGCAGGTGGGCACGAGTGACCGCCGCTTTGCAGACAAGGTGTTCCATGCGGATCTAAGCGTGCCGAAGCGCGTGTTCGAGCAACTCGCCGCCCGCCGCAAGACATGGCCGGTGGAGTACACCGCCGAGGAATTGTTAGCCACATGGCGCGGTTCTGACCGCCTGTTGCTTTTCATCCAAATCGCGGATCCCAAAGACACCTGGCAGGTGGACCTCAAGATTGACGGCCAGGTGGTTGAGGTCAAGAAGGCCTACAGCGATGTTTTCCCGCTAGGCCGTGAGCGCACGTTTACCGGCTTCTATGCCGATGTGTCCACGCTCAAGCCTGATGCCCCGCACAAACTAGATGTGCAACTGCCGGATGGCCTGCAAGCGGGGCAGTTCCAAGGGTTGTTTCTCGAAAACGTGGAAACCGAGTTTGCTTCCGAACTGGTTCCCTGAATGATGATACATACGATCTAACTCAAAAAATTCAGCTATGAAATACCAAGCATTGGGCCTGCTGTTAGCGGCCGTCATCACGCACCAGGCCGCCGCGCAATCGGCAGTTGCTGCACCCACCGGAGCCAATCTCGCACTGGTCGCCGCAGCCTCGACGTCCTTCGTCTCGGGTCACGAAAAACTCCTCGCGATCCAGGACGGAGCCACCCCTCGCGATTCGGGTGACAAGAGCCACGGTGCCTACGGAAACTGGCCGCAGCATGGCACCCAGTGGCTGCAGTACGCATGGCCGAAGGCCGTATCTATCAACTCGACCGGCGTCTATTGGTTCAGTGACGGCGGCGGCGTTCGCTTGCCGAAAGCCTGCCGCCTGAAGTACTGGGATGGCCAGCAATTTGCGGATATTCCCGGAGCCAAGGTTCTGGGTGTCGAGGGCAACCACTTCAACACCATTGAGTTTCCCGAACTCAAGACGGACAAGCTGCGGCTTGAAATGGATGGCGATGGCCAGAGTTCGACTGGTGTGCTCGAATGGCGCGTGATTGACTCCGGGCACTCGCCTAATTTCGCTCCGACGGCCATTGCCGGTGTTGCCCGCACCGTGGTGTTGCCGGGAAAGACATATCTATCAGGCAAGGCCAGGGATGACGGCAAGCCCAAGCCAACCCTCGCCCTTGGCTGGACCAAGGTGTCAGGACCAGGCGATGTTACCTTTGCCGATCCCGCTGCCGCAGTGACTACCGCGAGCTTTGCCACACCCGGCGAATATGTCCTGCAATTATCCGCCGATGACGGCGAGTTGAAGGGATCCGACACGGTGAGCGTATCGGTGGTAGGGCCGCCGCCCGCCACACACCTCGAATCCCTGTGGACTACGTCCTACCAGGTGAGCAGCCCGTTCTGGAGCCCTCGCATCAAGAGTCTTATCGTGAACTGGATCCCTCACTGCGTCCGCAAGATGAGCGACCCCAAGACGCCTGAGGGCAGCATAGAGAATTTCGTGCAGGCCGGCCGCAAGCTCGCCGGCAAGACGGATGCGGTGCACGTCGGCCCGGTGTTTTCCGATGGCTGGTTCTATAACATTGTCGAATCCATGTGTCTTGCTCAACTCATCGATGCCCAAGGCGACCAGGAAATTATCGCCTCCCAAGCCGCCCTCCGCAAAACCCTCGACGAGTGGATTCCTAAAATCCTCAGCGCCCAAGCCCCGGATGGTTACTTGCACACCCAATATATCATCCAAGGCCAAAAACGCTGGGCTAACGTCCACGATCACGAGGGCTATCAAGCCGGGTATTTCATCGATCTGGCCATGGCCCACCACCGGATGACTGGTGGCAAGGACCGCCGCATGTTGGACGCAGCCATCCGTCTCGCCGATTGCTGGGTGCGCAACATCGGCCCGGCCCCGAAGCAGGCCTGGTATGATGGCCATCAGGAGCTGGAAATGGCACTGGTGCAACTTGCCCGCCATCTGATTGCGATGGGCGAGCCGACCAAGGCCAAAGACTATCTTGCGCTATCGAAGTTTCTGTTGGACTCGCGCCACGGCGGTGACGAGTACGACCAATCGCATCTGCCGCTTGCCCAACAATATGAGGCGGTCGGTCACGCGGTGCGTGCCGTGTATTTCTATACGGGTCTGGCGGACATTGCGATGGAGACCGGCAATGCCGATTACCGCAGTGCCGTGCAATCGATTTGGAGCAACATCGTCAACCGCAAGTATTATGTCACCGGTGGTGTTGGCAGCGGCGAAACCTCGGAGGGTTTCGGCAAGGACTACTCACTGCCTAACAATGCCTACTGCGAATCCTGCTCAGGCTGCGGCGAGGTATTCTTCCAACATCGTCTGCAAATGACCTGGCAGGACGCCCGTTACGCCGACTTGTTCGAGGAAACCCTCTACAACGCGGTGCTCGGCAGCGTCGATCTGGATGGTAAGAATTTCACCTACACCAATCCGCTGGATTCCGCCGAGAAGCGCTACCTCTGGCACGGTTGCCCCTGCTGCGTCGGCAATATCCCGCGGACCCTGCTCAACCTGCCCACATGGATGTACACTCGCAGCGCCGATGCCTTGTTTGTCAACCTTTACGCCGGCAGCACCGTGAATATCGATAAGCTTGGCGGCACCTCCGTGCAAGTTGTGCAAACGACCGAGTACCCATCCAAAGGCAAGGTGGCCGTCACCCTCAACCCAGCCAAGCCAGCCACCTTCGCACTGAAGTTACGCATCCCTAACCGCCAGACCAGCCCGCTCTATACGAACACACCGGAAGTTTTCGGGCTCATTTCGCTGGCGGTCAACGGCCAGCCGGTGACGCCGGTCATCGACCACGGGTATGCCATCGTCAGCCGTGAGTGGAAGGCTGGCGACCGCGTGGAGCTGGACCTGCCTCTGACGTTGCAACGCATCAAGCCCAGTGCAAAAATCGCCTCAACCACTGGACGGGTTGCCCTGCGCCGTGGTCCGCTCGTCTATAACATTGAAAGCGTCGATCAATCCCTCGATTCAGTGCTCGCCCCGGACGCCCCTCTCACGAGCGTGTGGCAGGCGGATCTGCTAGGCGGAGTGGATGTCATCAAGGGCAGCTTCAGTGATGGCAAGCCGCTGCTGGCGGTGCCCAATTATGCCCGTCTCAATCGCGGTGGCCGCTCGCAGGTGTGGATCAAAGGCCAGTGAACGCTTGACGGCGATTCCGAAATGGAAAAAGCAGAGCTTCGGCAAGTCCTTTGATTTACTTGGTTAGATGATGATGGTCTGGGTGGATAGCAGGTGGCTTTGGCTATTTTTCAGTTTATTTGAAAATAGAGCGAGCGCCTGCGGTGGTGGGGAGCGCCGCCATCTTGGCGGCTGTCTCCGGCATCCTGCCGGAGACTCTTCGCGTGCATGGCTGGGTTTTTGAAATGGGCGTTCTCCCCCAGAAGAGGATTTGGAGAGATGCCAAATTCTGCCGCCAAGACGTCGGCCCTCCCCGAGGATACGGTCCCTCCCCTAAAAATGGACACAGAGATAGAGAGTCAAAGGGAAGAATCAGTGCTTCCGGCGAGTCACCAATACTCCGCTACCTAACGAAAGCAACTTTGGCTTTTCAAGGGCTCTAACCTCGGGCAAGCTCCCCGCCCTGATGCAAACCAACCGCCTTGCCATTTTGAGAGCCGTGCTAGTTCTGGTGTTTGGCGTTTGCCAGACCTTGAGCGCCGCATCCTTGGAGATTTTAGTGAATCATTTGGGATACGACTCACGAGGAACCAAAAATGTGGTGGTGCAAACTTCCGAGGCGAGCGAGGCCGGGCCATTCCAAGTGCTCGATAGCCAGGGCCGCGTCGCTTTTGATGGGGTGCTGCGAAGCCTTGGTGCGGTGGCCGGTTGGCAGGGCCGGTTCTATCAGCAGGGGGATTTCACGGCGCTGGTGAAGCCGGGAAAGTATCGGATCCAGGTGCGGGACGTGCGCTCGGAGGTGTTCACCCTTGGCGAGCGGGTGCTGCCGGAAGCTTGTCTATCCGACATGTTGTACTACTTCAGGATCCAGCGCTGTTCTGGAATTTACGATAGGACCGACCGAAGTCTCGGGTTTTTTGGTGATGCGAAGCGTCCTCGGGTGGACGTCCACGGCGGCTGGTATGATGCCTCCGGCGATGTGTCAAAATATATCGGTTGTCTCAATGAAGGCAATTACATGAGTGCGCAGGAGTCGCCGATGGCGGTGTGGAATTTCCTGCAATCCGCCGAGTTGCTGCGCAAACAGAAGAGTCAGCCGTTGCGAGCATTGATTCCGATGCTAACTGAGGAGGCATTTTACGGGGCGGATTTTGTGTTGCGGATGCAGGACCCCAGCGGGTATTTTTACACCTCCGTGTTTGATAGTTGCAGCAAGGATCCCGGACAACGGGAAATTTGCTCGTTCAAGGGCCTGAGTCATCCCAAAAACAATCAGATCCAAGCGGGCTATCGCGAGGGCGGTGGCATCGCCATCGCAGCGCTGGCCCGCATCAGCACGCTCAAGCAATGCGGTGACTATTCGCCCGAGCGATATTTGTCGGCGGCAGAGCTGGGCTTCAAGCACCTGCAGGCCCATAACTTGGAATACCTGCCCAATCATAAGGAGAATTTGCTAGATGACTATTGTGCGCTGCTTGCCGCCACCGAGTTGTTCAATGCCACCAAAAATCAGACCTATCAGGAAGCCGCCCGATCGCGTGCCGAAGCCCTGACGAAGCGATTGACAGACGATGAAAAGTACCACGGTTGGTGGCGGGCCGGCGATGACACCGAGTGGCCGTTTTTTCATGCGGTGGATGCCGGTTTGCCGGTGCTGGCGTTGCTGCGTTACCTGCAATTCGAGGACGACGCCGCACGCAAGGCGGCTATCGGCAAGGTGGTGGTTGCGTCCCTCCAATTTGAGTTGACGATCACCAAGGAGGTGACGAATCCGTTCGGATACGCCCGTCAATACATCAAGGACAGTGATGGAAAACGCGGTGCATTTTTCATGCCCCATCGCAATGAAACCGGCTATTGGTGGCTGGGCGAGAACGCCCGGATTGCATCGCTGGCAGCCGCCGCTCTGCTGGGATGTCAGCTGGCAACCCCGGAAGCCGCTGCAGACTTGCGAACTTATGCCGGCAACCAGGTCAACTGGATCCTCGGTCTCAATCCGTTTGATATGTGCATGCTCCAGGGCAAGGGCCGCAATAACCCGGGCGACTACGAAGCGGGAGCGCCAAACCCGCCGGGCGGGATTTGCAACGGCATCACCTCGGGTGTGCAGGACGAGCGGGACATCGCGTTTCAGCCGGCACCTTACGGTCGGCGGGCGGATTGGAGTTGGCGCTGGAAGGAGCAATGGATTCCGCATGCCTCATGGCTCATCCTGGCCCTGGCAGCCGACGCCACCGCGCGCTGAGAGACAAGACTGGCGGTGCACAGTGCACAGTGGCATTGGCACCCTTGCCATTGGCGTCGTTCTAGGGGTTCCACGGAATAGGTCCAGAACTCAGCGTTCGACCTCAAGATAGCCACCGGGTCGAGTCAGATAAATTTCCTGAAAATTGCCTCAAGCTCATGAGTCGCGCAAGTATATCTATCGCATTGAGCGGATGAAGGAGCCGCAGTGGTGATTCTGAGTTTGGCTGGGCTTGGCAAAGCGCCAGGATCTGGCAGACTCAGTGCCGATGGCCGCCTCAATTATTCCGCCGGATGTCTTGCTCAATGCCTACGCCCATGGGGTTTTTCCGATGGCGGAAATGGGTGGAATTGTCTGGTACCGGCCAGAAATGCGCGGTTTGATTCCTCTCGACGACCGGTTCCACATCCCGCATGGCCTGCGGCGTGCGCTCAAGCGGCGGCCCTTCGAGTTGCGCTGGAACACGTCCTTTCGCGACGTGATGTTGGCGTGTGCCGAGCGGCCGGATACTTGGATCGACGAGGTGATCGTGGATAGTTATGAGTGGCTGCACCGGCTCGGCTTCGCGCATTCGGTGGAATGCTGGGATGATGATGGCTTGCAGGGCGGGCTTTACGGTGTGGCCTTGCGCGGCGCGTTCTTTGGCGAGAGTATGTTTTCGCGAAAAACCGACGCGTCCAAAATCGCCTTGGTCGAATTGGTGAGGGGTCTGCGCAAGGCGGGTACAATTCTACTGGATACGCAGTGGATGACGGATCACTTGAGGCAGTTTGGGGGGTACCAGCTGGCTCGGAAGAAATACGAGCGGGCCTTGGCGGCGGCGCTTGATGTGGATGGAGGTCTGGGGGAGGGGAGCCATAAGCTCTAACTTAACCAAGTATGACTCGAAAGTGAGGGATCTAAAAGACATGAGCTCCACAATTTGATTTTTGATTTTTGATTTTTGATTTTTGATTTTTGATTTTTGATTTTTGAT
>CAIKHZ010000040.1 GCA_903827375.1 Akkermansiaceae bacterium | reverse complement strand
GCTGTTATCGTGTTAGGATCCAATGCAGCACCGCTAGCCGCCCTGCCGCCGGACCCCTATGGTATTGTTGCGCATCCGATTCCGGACAAGACGGTGGTCTTGAGCTTTGATGACAGCGTGGCGAGTCACGCCACTGTGGTTGCGCCACTGTTGAAAAAATTGGGTTTTGGGGGGTCATTTTACATTTGTGATTTTGATAGTTTCAATACCCGCAAGGATTGGTACATGACGTGGGCACAGATCAAGTCGTTGGCCGATGATGGTTTTGATGTGGGCAACCACACCAAGGGTCACGGCGGGGCGTCCATTGACGGATGGCTCAATTTGGAAGCTGAGTTTTCGACCAACCATATTCCCAAGCCAACGACGCTGTGCTGGCCGGTGTATGCGGTTTACCCATACGAATACCCTGAGCTCATCGCCCATCAATATACATTTGGCCGAGCTGGCGGCAACCGTCCGTACCGACCGACGTTGGACCACCCGTTGAATGTGCCATCTTGGGGCATTCAGGATGATGTGAGTGTGGAGACGTTCATCAGTGATGTGCAGCAGGCAACCCGCGGCCAAATCGCGGTTTTCACGTTTCACGGTGTGCCTGAAGGGGAACACAAGGCGGTGAGTCTTGCGCCGGAAAAATTCACCCGAATGATGCAGTACTTGAAAGATAACCAGTATAACGTCATCGGCCTGCGCGACCTTGCCAAGTATGTGGATGTGAAAAAGGCAGATATGTTTCTGCCAGCCCCCAACCAGCAGCCGTGGGGCGGCATGACCCGTGATGGCAACACGCTATATATTTCGGTTAGCAAGTTGCCAGCAGAGCGCAAGCTGACACTGCCGGGCATGACCACCCGGATTGCCCGAGCCTATTTTGCGGGAGATGGGCAGAAGCAGCCCCTACCCATTATCAAGGCTGACACAGGTATTCAGACTGTTGTTGTGCCGGAATCACCCTTTGTGTTAGTCGGTGAATTTCCAACGGTCATTGTCGCCGAGTTGCAGGGGGCGGCAGTTGCCACTATCCTTGATTTCAGGTTCCCTGGTGCGCCGCCAGCCATCATTTCCGGCAATGACATCCGCGCCCAGGTGCCATTAGCCGCCGATGTAACCAAGCTGGCACCGCTTTATGATACGGGTTCGCCACAGGTCAAGGGGCAGCCCGCGTCTGGTTCGGTTAGCAACTTCAGCAAGCCTCAGACGTATATCATCACCGCAGCGGATGGCAGCACACGCCGCTATCTGGTGACTGTGATACCCACCCTCGGTGCGGTGGCCATTGATAATCCGGGTTTCGAGCAATTGGTCGGTGCAGCCGGTGCGAACGATACCAAGGCCGGGGTGCCCGGGTGGGCATTGATCAAGCCGAGGAATGACGGTGAGCTTGGGATCCGGGATTTATTGGAGGCACCGAGTGCGCCGCGGCCACCTGATGGCTCACGCCACGCCGTGTACATGCGCGGTGCTGGCAACGGCGTCTCGCAAACCCTCACCTTCGATAAGGGCAGTTATATGTTGGATCTCGACGCAGTGAAACGCAATGGATATGAGAAAACTGCAGCACCCATCCATGTCACGCTGGATGGCAAATCCGTGCTGACCCTCGAACCGTCCCAAATCACCGAGAAATGGGCACATTACACGTCGCCAGCAATTTTAGTGGCGGCTGGCAGTCACACCCTCGCCATCACGCTCGGCGAGGGCGATGGCATGGACCTTATCGACAATGTGACGCTCCGGCGGTCATCTTAAACGACGGGATTGTTTGCTGATTTCCGACGCTGCTGGAGGTGCTCCGAGCATGGATTTTTTGCAAGTTGACTTCGGAGCAGGGATGCGTACAAGCTCGGTGCATGTTTGATCCTGACCGCTACGATGGCCGCATGCCCTACCGCCGCTGCGGAGATTCCGGCCTGCTGTTGCCGGTTATTTCTCTGGGTTTTTGGCACAATTTTGGTCGCATTGATGATTTCCAGGAAGCCCGCAAGATCATGAGTCGGGCGTTTGACCGGGGCGTCACTCATTTTGATTTGGCCAACAACTACGGTCCGCCGCCCGGTTCCGCCGAGGATTCTGTTGGGCGGATTCTTGCTGAGGATTTCATCTGCCACCGCGACGAGTTGGTCATTTCCACCAAAGCCGGCCACGCCATGTGGCGAGGTCCTTACGGCGAAGCGGGCTCGCGCAAGCACCTGCTTTCCTCGTTGGATCAGTCGCTCAAGCGACTTCGGCTGAGTTACGTGGATATCTTTTATTCCCACTGCCCGGACCCCGATACCCGTCTTGAGGAGACGATGTCGGCGTTGGCCAGTGCTGTTCAAAGTGGCAAGGCGTTGTACGTTGGCCTGTCGAAATACCCGCTCAAGCGGCTCAAGAAGGCGGTGCGAATTCTCAAGGAGATGGGCGTCCGGTGCCTTGTTTATCAACCGCCGTACTCGCTGCTCAACCGCTGGCCGGAGAGTGCCGGGATCCTTGACTGGCTATCGGACGAGGGGATCGGCTGCACCGTGTTCAGCCCACTCGCGCAAGGATTGCTCACGTCAAAGTACCTCGACGGCATCCCAGACGGTTCGCGTGCCGCTCGTCCCGAGGGGTTTTTGCAGCCCATACAAGTGAGTGCTCAACAGCCAAAACTCCTCGCCTTGAACGCGCTCGCCAGCGACCATGGCATGCCGCTGCACCACCTTGCCTTGCGCTGGGCCCTGCGCTCTCCCAACGTCACCTCCGCCATCATTGGTGCCCGCAATGTGGCCCAGCTCGATGACGCGCTTGACGCGCTCCAGGCCGAAGCCCTCAGCGAAAGCCTGTTGGCCGCTATTGATTTCATCGTCCCCCCGGACGATAGAGAAAAGGATGCATAACCCACTAACCACCCTCCTGCCATGACTTGGAACGACTATTTTCTAGCACTTTTTGACAGTTGCTGTGCCAGCTACCGAGGCGGCGCTCGCCAGTTCGAGAAATTTTACTCTGGAGAGGACCGCGCGTATCTCGCCACCATAGGCTATCAAACGCGTGAGTTTTTCGATTTTGTCGAGGACCACTGCGAGTCGGGCGACCCCAGTGCCTCTACCGCGCTACTGGTGGCAGCAGTGCGCCGGGATTATTTTTTAACGATTCAGAAGGGGGTGACCAGCGAGAGGCAGCTCACAGCGGAGGAGCTGCCGAGTTTTGGCCACCAGCTTGAGGGACTCGCCTATTTGCCGCGCATTCTCGCCAAGGCCCGCGCCAAACTTCGCGGTGAACTTGATCCTGACGTGATGTTCGGCTGTGGCGGCGACCGCAATTTCCTCAGCAAGCATGGGTCCATTCCGCCCGCCGATTTCCTTCGCCGCGTGTGGGCCGTTGGCGACAACGACGCCAAGCTGGTGGCATGGATTAAGGCCCAGACCGCGTAGGACAGTTGCCGGTGGGATTCATGGGATCATTGAAAGGAATGGTCCATATCGGGGGGTATCTCCAGCCAGCATGCACCCCGCCCATTCCATCCTTCTCCTGAGCACTTTCGGAATATCCACGGTCCTAGCTATGGACGTCCGGCAAGAACTTGAACGTGCTGACCGCCTCGGGCATGAGGCAGCGTCGCTCATGCTGCGCAACCAAGTCCGTTTCTTCTGGTCTGCCGAGACCACGAGCGTCATGTACCGGGTCAATGCCCGCGCCAACGGTCACGAGTTTGTTCGGATCGACCTAAGCAACGGGGTAAAGTCCCCGGCATTCGACCATCAGGTGCTGGCCCAGGCGCTGGCGAAGGCGGCCGGCCGAGAGGTTCGCGCGGAGAGCCTGCCCCTCGATGATCTACAAGCTTGCAAGGAACCGGGCCACATCCGCTTCCGGGCCTTCGACAAACCATGGCGTTTGGACGCCGCAAACGCCACGGTGACCCCCGATGACTCGCCACCCGGTCCAGCGGCCGCCACCGTCACCCCGCCGCGTGCTCCTAGACATCCAGGCCGCCGTCGGAGCGAGGCCGTCGATCTATCACCGGACGGCAAGTGGCGTGCATGTATCCGCGACCACAATTTGGCCATAGGGCCCGCAGTGGAAGGCAGCGAAGCCACGGTATTGACCCTGCTTTCGACGGACGGCAGCGAGCAAGACTCGTATTGCGAGCCGCTGATCTGGTCGCCGGACTCTCAAAAACTGATAGGTTTCCGAGCCAAGCCCGTTGAGGAAAGGCAGATACACATTGTGCAATCATCCCCGCCCGATCAACTCCAGCCGAAGCTGCTGACCATCGGATACCCGAAGCCCGGAGATGCCATCCGCCAACCCAAACCCCGGCTCTTTGACGTGGCTGGCCATCGGGAGATTGCCATCAATGACGCGCTTTTTAACAACCCGTGGGAAATTTCCGAGACCGCTTGGAACGCAGACTCGTCGGAGGTTTCATTTATCTATAACCAGCGGGGTCACCAGGTGATGCGCCTCATCGGCGTGCGCGGCGATACCGGGGAAGTCCGCCCGCTGGTGGAGGAAACCAGCCCGACCTTTATCAATTACTCTGACAAAACGTATCTGCACCGCCTGCCTGCCACCCGCGAACTTTTGTGGATGTCCGAACGCGACGGCCACAATCATATCTATCTGATCGATGAAAGCTCCGGACAGGTCAAGTGCCAGGTCACCAAGGGGGATTGGAATGTGCGCGAAGTGCTGGAAGTGGATGAGAAAGGCCGCCAACTCTTGCTCAAAACAATCGGTTATGACGGCCACAACCCGTACTACATGCACTTTGCCAGGGTCAACTTTGATGGCAGCGGATTCACCCCTCTTACCGAGGGCTGTGGCCAACATAAAATCGATTTCTCCCCGGACCACCAATGGATCATCGATACCTGGTCGCGTGTGGACCAGCCACCGGTCGTTGAGTTGCGCCGCGCCGCCAATGGCAAGCTTCTAACAGTAATCGAGAGCGGTGACGATTCGGCTCTGCTGAAGACCGGTTGGAGCCGCCCTGAGCGGTTCACGGCGAAAGGGCGGGACGGGCAGACGGACATTCACGGGATCATCATTCGACCGACCCGATTTGATCCGAACAAGAAGTATCCGGTCATTGAGTATATTTATGCGGGGCCGCAGGACTTTTTTGTGCCGCAAAGCCACATGCCATGGTCTAACATGAATACCATGGCGGAACTCGGTTTCATCATTGTAAGCATCGATGGCATGGGCACCAACTGGCGCAGCAAGGCGTTTCACAATGTGTGTTGGAAAAATCTGGCCGATTCCGGGTTCCCCGATCGCATCCCTTGGATCAAGACCGCAGCCGCAACCCGACCTTGGATGGACCTGACACGGGTCGGGATTTTTGGTGGCAGTGCGGGTGGCCAGAGCACGTTGGCCGGGTTGCTACACCACGGGGATTTTTACAAGGTGGGGGTGGCGGATTGCGGGTGCCACGACAACCGGATGGACAAGACCTGGTGGAATGAGGCGTGGATGGGCTGGCCTGTGGATGATAGTTATGCGAGCAACTCGAATGTGGTCAATGCCGCCAAGCTAACCGGCAAATTGATGTTGGTGGTGGGTGAGCTTGATCACAATGTGGACCCGGCATCGACGGCGCAGGTGGTGGCGGCGTTGGAAAAGGCCGGCAAGGATTTTGATTTCCTGCCGATCATGAACTCAGACCACGGAGCGGCCGAGAGCCCTTACGGCAAATACCGCCGCGCTGAGTTTCTAGTCCGCCACTTGCAGCCCTAACCCTCGAAAGAAAGGATCAAGGACACTGCTTGAGCGCCTGCCATGCCTGCCACACGAACAGACCGAGGAATATCGGAAAAATCGGCGAGTGATATTTTTGATAGATGAGGATAGCGGCGATGCAGGCGGTAACGATGGTGATCGAGAGGGTGAGTTTGAGGCGGGCTGGGCCGAGGATGGCGTTTAGCATTTGGCCGCCATCCAGCGGCAGCACTGGCAACAGGTTGATGAGGGCCCAGACGATGCTGATGCGGGTGAGGATGCGCCAGAAATAAGCGGCGGGAGTGAACTCAGTGAGGTGGTTGGGGATGATCAGCAAGATGAGGGCGGCGAGCAGGAGTTGGGCGACGGGACCCGCAGCGGTGACCAGAAAGTGTTGGGGCCGGGTGAAGCGTGCGCCGGTGAAGCTGGCGAGGCCGCCAAAAGCTTGGAGGGTGATTTCGCTGTGGGCACCGAAGGCGCGTCCGGTGAGGGCGTGGCCGAGTTCGTGGACGAGGATGGAGATGAGGCCAGCGAGCACAAACAAGGCCAAGAGCAAGATGCCGATCTGGGTATTGGCGGAATTGCCGCCGCCGATCATGGCCAGCGAGATCCAGAACCAAGGGTGGATCTGGACTGGGATTCCAAAGAGTGTGAAGCTAACCATGAGGCCGGATGCATAGGCCAGAAGCGGCTGTGGCGCAAGCGTGGGTTGGCGAAATTTGGCACCAATGGCGGGCTGAGCTACCCGCCGCCATTTTTCAGCGTGGTATCAGTGCATACCCCTTCCGGGAAATAAGGTCGAGGTTTGGAGTTCTGGGGCGGGCACTGCGGGTGCTTCACCAGATGTGGACCCGGTCTTCGGGCTTCACGTAGAGTTTGTCGCCGGGTTTGACGTCAAACGCGGAATACCAGGCGTCAATGTTGCGCACCACACCATTGACCCTAGCTTCAGCTGGCGAGTGGGGGTCGGTGTGGATTTGTTTGAGCTTGGCTTCGTCGCGCATTTTTTGGCGCCAGACTTGGGCCCAGCCGAAGAACACCCGTTGCACGCCGCTGACGCCATCCAAGACAGGAGCGGCGGCCCCGTGCAGCGAGGCTTGGTAGGCGTCGAGCGCGAAGGTGAGTCCGCCCATATCTCCGATATTTTCGCCCATGGTGAGTTTGCCGTTGATGTGTTCACCTGGCAAAATCTCGATGCTTTCGTATTGAGCCCCGAGGTGCTCGGCCCTGGCATTGAACTTGGCTGCATCTTCGCTCGTCCACCAATCCTTGAGCACGCCATCGCCGTTGGACTTGCGGCCCTGATCGTCGAAACCGTGGCTGATTTCATGGGCGATGACGCCGCCAATTCCGCCGTAGTTGACTGCCGGGTCCGCCTGCGGATCGAAAAACGGCGGTTGAAGGATAGCAGCGGGAAACACGATCTCGTTGAATGAGGGATTGTAGTAGGCATTGACCTTTTGCGGTGGCATGCCCCACTCCTTGCGGTCCACCGGTTTATCCAGACGATCGAGTTCGCGCTTCCAAGCAAATTCACCGGAGCGGATGAGGTTGCCGTAAAGATCGCCTGCCTTGACGACGAGCGCCGAATAGTCCCGGAACTCATCAGGATAACCGATTTTGACCGTGAAACTGGCCAATTTTTGCTGGGCGGCTTTTTTGGTTTCCTCGCCCATCCAATCGAGGCGGTTGATGCGCTCAGCCATCACCGATCTGATATTGTTGACCAATTCCAGCATCTGGCGTTTGGAAGCGGCGGGGAAATACTTGGCGACATAGATTTGGCCGACGGCCTCACCGAGGACCTCGTTGGTGAGCATCACGCCGCGTTTCCAGCGGGCTCGTTGCTCGGGCTGGCCGGAGAGTGTTTTGGCGTGGAATCCGAAGCTGGCATCGACGAAGGCTTTGGATAGATAAGGAGCGGCGGCATCGGCGATGCCAAACGCCATCCAAGCTTGCAGGGTTTCGAGGGGTGTTTCGGCGAAGATCGCCGCCTTCTTTGGGAAAGCCGTATTATCTCCGACGATGAATTTTTGCACCTTGGCGAGACCTCGTGCATTTAACATACCGATGAAATCGAAGCCGGGCGAGTAGGCGGACAGTTCCGCGGGGGACATCGGGTTGTAGGTTTTGTCGCGATCGCGGTGGTCGGCGCGTTCCCAGCTGGCTTCGGCCAAGCGGGTTTCGAATGCGACGATTTGGGTAGCGAAGCGGGCGGGTTCGGGCCAGCCGATGAGGGTTAACAGATCCGCTGCGTAGGTCTGATACTTGGCCTTGGTCTCAGCAAAGGCGGGCTTGAGGTAATAGTCTTTGTCCGGCATGCCCAAGCCACTGGAGCCGATGTGCACCGCATAGCGCGATGGGTCTTTGGCGTCGGCACTGATGCCCGCGCCAAAAAGACTGCGACACATGGTGCCCGGATGACCCATGATGGCGGCAAGGTTCTCCCGCGAAGTGGCGGCCTTGACGTTGGCGAGATCCGTGGCGAGCGGCTGCGCGCCGAGTTGTTCCACCTTTGCCTCGTCCATGAATGTGGCATAGAAGCAGCCGATTTTGGCGGTTGCCTCCGTCGGTTGCTTTGTGGCTTCGTCCAAAATCTCTCGCACCCGGTTTTCCGATAGGATCGAGAGCACATCAAAATTACCAAAACGCACCAAATCCTCCGGAATGTGGGTCCGCTCGACGTACCCGCCGTTGGCAAATTTGAAAAAGTCGTCGCCCGGTTTGACTGCGGCGTCCTTGCCTGTGAGGTCGAAGCCCCAAGTGCCGAAGTGAGGGGCGGTGGTGGCCGAGTCGGACTGGGCAGAGGCGGGGCTCGTGACGCTCGCGACGAGCAGGGAAGTGGCGGTGCTGGCGGCCAGAGGGAATGGAAAGCGCATGGTGGGTAGGAAGCTGAGTGAGTGGGTGGCGGCTCTATTTCTTGGATTTATTACTGGCGCGGGCGCGGTCAACCTGTGCCTGTTCGACTGGAGACTTGGAGCTGGTTTTGAGGAGGTTCCAGAATTTAACGCTGATTTCGGGGGGGCGTGTGCGATCCGGGTTGGCGACGAAAGCGATACAGGCATCAAACACGAGTTTACGGGTTTGGGCGTCAGTTAGAGTGCCGAGATAGGTGATCAGGGACTCAAACTTGGCATCGTCAGGCCATGAAGCGAGGCCCATGGCCGCAGCGAGTTGCTCCTTTTTGTCGGTGGAGGCGAGCGCGGTTGTGATGGTATCGGCGGCTTTGACTCCGCCGACGCATCCGAGCAAGCGAATGAGAGCATACTTGACGTCGCTATTGGAGGCGGTGGTAAGCGATGCGCTCACTTTGCTGCCCATCGACTGGCGGTTCATATTTTTTTTGAGCATATCGGCGGCGCTTTCCTCGGCGGCTTGTCTGATGTCAGGGTTGCCGGTGAAATCGACGATATCGATGAATTTGGGGAAGTCCTTTTCTGTGGTGATGGTGCGGCACGCCTCGATGGCGGCGACGGCGGCCTTGGCATTGCCGGTGGTACGGCAGAATTCAAGGAGGGGCGGGGCAACGGTCGGGCTCTTGCGTCTGCGCAACACATCGAGGAGTTGCGGATCGCAAATGTCGTTGGTGAATTGTTGGAGGACGAAAGCGACGATGGTGGCGTCCACCTCGAGTTCTATTTCGGGAGCGGGTTTGGCATAGCAGAGGGCCAAATAGACGAGAGCAGGGGTTTTGGTCATGCTCGGGGTCAGGGTGGCCTTGAGCAGGACGTCCAACGAGTCTTTGGAGACGATGACTTCCTTTTCTTCATCCGCAACCTTGCGGGTGTCCTGCGCGGCTGCGATTTGCATCATATCGGTGAGGGTCGCCATTTGCGGGCTAGGCATTTTGCTATAAATGATCAAAATCACCAGCACCACCAGTATCGCCACCACCGTCTTGATCGCGGTCTTGGCCTCCTTGCCCAGCGGGCGGCGCTTGCCCACCGGTGCCGCTTCAGGATCGGGCTGCGCGACTTCACCTTGACGCACGACAGCAACGGGTGCCGGGGCGTGGCTTGGGCCGACAGCCTTGGCCACTTTCGGGCCGATGGCGGCTTTCGGGATATGGGTGGACTTGGGGGCGAGGGAAGCGGCGGGCTTGGCGGAGGTTGCCAAGCGGGGCGCGGGCAGGGCTGGCAATACCGGCTGAGCTGGAAGGATTGTCGCAGCGGGCAAAACCACTGCGGGCGGCGGCGGCGGGGGCGGCATCGGCGGCGGCGGCGGGGGTGGGGAGGCATGAACACTTGGCTTCGAGCCTTCCGGTGGCAGCAGGGATTGGGGTGCCGTCTGGGTACGTGGAGGCTCTGGCACGACGATTGCGGCAGCGGGTCCCGGCGCAGAGGCGCTCAGGCCGATAGAGCGCGGGGGCTGAATTTGTCCGGTTGTCGGAGGGGTGGGCTTGGTTTGCATGGTTGAGGATCTGACTTTGGAGTTTTGGAGGAAAATTTTCAGGGACTCACGGGCATTTTGCGGGCGATCGGCGCTGAGGCGGTTGAGGTGCCACATGACCCAATTGCAGGCCCAGAGTGGGATATCTGGGCGGACTTCATGCAGCGGGATGACCTGGTGATGGAGGTGGGCGGTCATGACTTGCAGCCCGGTCTCCCCGGTGAATGGGTAAGTCCCGGTCAACGCGTTGTAGTAAACGCAACCCATCGAGTACATGTCCGAACGCATGTCCAATTTGACACGCTCAAAATGCTCAGGGCACATGAAGAAAATCGAACCATAGACGGCTTCGGTATTTTCCAGTTGGTCCAGCTGGGACGTCTCGGCGAGGTTGGCCAAGCCGAAATCGACGATTTTCACTTGGAATCTGCCGGAGGGCAACCAGGTGAGCATGAGGTTGCCTGGTTTGAGGTCGCGGTGGACCAGATTGAGTTCTTGGGCAGCGATGAGAGCTTCCTGGGTTTGCAAGGCGAGCTCGTGAAAGTCTGCCCACGTCAGCGGGGCCCTCTCGATGAGTTCGTCGAGGGTTTTGCCGCTGATCAATTCCATCACCACATAAGGGCCTTGTTCATCGGTGCCGACGTCATAGACTGTGACAATGTGCGGATGTTGCAGCTGGGCGAGGGCTCCGGCTTCCCTGATGATCTGTTGCGAAGTGGCTTGCTGCTGCGCTTCCTCGCCTTCTTGTTGGATGCGCTTGATCGCCACTTCGCGGTTCATTCGCGTGTCGTAAGCCCGGTAAACCGATCCCATCCCTCCTTGACCGATCTTTTCCCGGATTTCGTAGCGCTCTTCCATAAATCGGGGGAGGGGGACCGGCGTGTTGGACTGGGGTTAGCTGCTGGCACTAAGCGGGTTCTGCCCCTTACGATGCCGCTCGGTCCAGCCGCTGGTTCCGGTACTGGGTCGGCGATACACCCGCAATCCGGGCGAAGCTGCGGTTGAATTGTGACAACGATTGGTAGCCGACGAGGAAGGCGATTTCTGAGATCCGCACTTCGGGGCGAAGCAACTCGCGCTTGGCCCAGTCGATCCGGCAACGGTTCACATAATCGGTGAGGGTCAGGCCAGTGGAATCTTTGAAAAGCCGGCAAAAATGCGATTCACTCAAGCCGGCTTCGCGTGCCACTTGGCCCAAGGGCAGCGGTTGGTCAACATTGGCATGAATGAATTTCCGGGCGCGGGTAATGGCTGCCGGCTCGCTGCCTTCGTCGATGATGGCCAGTGATTCGGCATGTTCGCTGAGTTGTTCGGCGAAGGTTTGCAACAGCGTCACCATGCTGTCGTAGCGTTGCGGATCCACTGCACGGGTGCTCATGTAAGCACTCTTGAGTTGGTTGATGGAGGATTCACTGAGCGTCTTGCGGCCCAGCGAGCCGAGCATTTCGGCAAATTGGGCTTCGCTAGGGATTTTGGTAAAGACCTGACCGGTTTTCAAGAATCCGACGACGGAGGCACCCATTTTGACGGGCACAGCGGTGGCGCAGAGGCCGGCAAAACAACAGCAGGTGGATGGGCCGTTGACTTCAGCTTCGCGCATCAGGCGGCGGTTGGTATCGCGACAAGCGGTGTAGGCGTCGGTGCAGAGGTTGAGGGCCTCGCAGAATGGGCTGCGGTTGGTGGTGTTTTCGTCGAGGCTCCAATGATCGGCATCCGCTGAAACCAAGCGCAGCGGCAGGCCGGTGGTGAGGCGAAACGCGTCCTGATAGATTTTGAATCGGTCGGATTGAACAATTCTACCCAGCAGGGTATTCTCAAAGGATTTGTGAGCTTGGATCGTGGCCGGCATGTTGTCGCAGTAATTGTCCTGAACGAAACTAGTGAGTTGATTCAGCTTTTTCAACTATTCTTCGCAGCAATTGCTCGAAAAATCGTTGCCACCAGCAAAATCGACACAATCGAGCTCAGCGGCATGAGGATGGCGGCGAGCAGCGGGCTCATTTGCCCGCTCATCGCAAAACCGACCGTGGTGAGGTTATAGACCAAGGCGAAGGCAAAGGCCGAGCGGACGGCGATGGTGCGAGCGGCGGCGGTTTTGAGCAAAGGAGGCAGGAAAGCGAGGCCTGCGCCCAAGGTGTAGAAATCCGCCTTGGCCTCCAGCAAACTGCGATCCACCACTGGAGTGCCAGTCACCAGCGCCGCGTCAAAGGCGAGCGCGTCATTGGCTCCATCACCCAAATAGAGCGTGTCTTGGCGGCTAACCAGATTGACGCGGTGGGACTTCTCCTCGGGCGAAAGGCCGCCGTGGGCTTGAGCGGCGGGCAGGCCCAGCGCCTCCGCCATGGTGGCGACTTTGTCTGGATGATCGCCGGAAAGGATATACAGGGCTAGGCCGCGGCGCTCCAAGCGGCGCAGCATGGCAGCCGCGCCGGGGCGCAGGGCTTCGCTGAACTGAAAGGTTGCCACCCATTTTCCGTCGAGGCGCAATTCGCTTCCCGACGTGGCGGCAGCGGCCCCTACCGCGCTATTGCCGGACCAGCCAACCCGGCCCAGCGACCAGCGTCCGGCCTGGGTGTTGAGTGCCACGCCGAGCCCGGCAAACTCCTCGGGCAACGCGGCGGGGCTCTGCGCCAGCAACTTTTGCCCTCGCATGCCCAAGGCTTCGAGCAAGGCCCGCGCCACCGGATGAAGCGAGCCGCGCGTCAGTTGCGCCAAGGCCAGTGCGGCGGCATCGTCCAAGCCTGCTACGGTGGCCGGGTTTTCCAGCAGCGGCCGTTCCAATGTCAATGTCCCGGTTTTATCGAAGACCACCTTTCGCACCCGTCGCAGCCGGGGCCAGACGCTGGCGGTTCGCACATACACGCCCAGCCGTTCCATGGCAGAGGCCGCCAGATCGTCTGCCAGAGGGATCGCCAGCCCCAAAGCACACGGGCAGGACACCACAAACACTGAAATCATCGCCTGCAATCCCGTCAGCCATTTCCCATTTGCACACCAATACCCCAACCCAGTCAGTCCAACCAGCAACACCAGCGACAAATACACTCGCAGCAGGCGGGCCAATCCCGGTGATCCGCGCTCGCCCGTCGGCGTTGTTGTCAACTTCGCTAACAGTGAGTCTTGCCAGCGCTCGCCTGCTTCCACGGCCGCCGGCCCCCGGCTCAACAGGATCGCCCCGGCCGGCAGCCGCGACCCCGCCGCAAACCGCTGCGGGGCCGCCTCACCGTGAATCCACTCAAGGGAAAAATCCGCCTCGCCGGCCACCATGACGCCGCTGACCGGCAGGGCCCGCCCCTGGTCCAACAAGAACCTCAATCCCGGGGCAATCGCCTCCCGTTCCACTGGCGGCCCATCAGGGTCGAAGCGAACCACCATCTCGGGCACAGGTTGACGGCGCACCAGCCGGCGGCGGTTTTTCTCCACGGCGGATGTTTGAAGATATCGTCCACTCAACATCAAAAACACGAAAATCGACACAAAATCAAAGTACATGAGTCGTTCGTACCTCATGACCCAGCCGCAGATAGAGCCCGCATAAGCCGAGAGCAAACCCAAGGCAATGGGCAGGTCGATGTGCAAGGTGCCCACCCGCAGTGAGCGCCACGCCCGCTCCATGAAGTATCCGCCGCCGACTAACATCGACAAGGTTGCCGAGGCAAATGCGATGAGGCGGAATACCGGGGCAAATTCAAAATCCGTCGGCATATCCAAATACACTGGCAGGGTGAAAGCCATCGCGTTGAGTGCAAATGCGCCGCACAAGCCGATGCGAGCAGCCAAGCGCCGTCGTTCATGGTCACCGCTCACGGAGCCAGCAGGGGCGGCGACGTAGCCGAACTGGCACAGTTCGCGCAAGAACGGTTCCAGGTCACAAAGTCCCGGCAGCCATTCCAAGTGGAGGCGTCCACTGGATGGATTGGCAGCGGCACGCACTGAACCGGTTCGGCGGGCGAAGAGTTTTTCCACGAGCCAGACGCAGCCGACGCAGGAAATCCCTTCCAACGCCACCTCCATGCGTGCCGCCTCTCCCAAGGGCTTCGCCTTTCCCTCGGCCTCTGCCACCTTCAACCCCAACCAGGAAAAATCGTGCTCTTCAAAGGGCCGGCTTCTCACCGGGGCAACCGCCAGTCCTTGCTTGAGATCATAAAACTGTTCGAACCCGTTCTCCTCAATCATCGCCGCCACAAACTCACATCCCCGGCAGCAATACCGATCCCCTGCGCCCGTCTGCTGCGCATACTCTGTCCCGCAATGCTCACAACTTGCCATCGCCGCGACCATCACCCAGTTTTCCATTTCCGCCAAGCCAAGACTCACGTCCTCTCCAGCTCGCCCACCAGCAAACCACACAAATTTTCCGCCAACCGGAAATTTTGTGCTTGTGGTTGCAAGTCGGGATTTGCTTGCTTGCGCGGCATGAGCGACCAATGGCACTTATTAAACAACGGGCAGCAGTATGGACCCTACAGCGAAGATGATTTGCTTCAGTTCGTGCGGGAAGGACGCATTGTGCGTGATTCACTGCTGTGGACCGAGGGTATGCAAGGCTGGGTGGCCGCCTCAACTCTCGAGGGATTGTTCCCTCAGGTGGCCGCAGCCATACCTCTAGCCATAGCCGTTCCCCAGGCACCCGCTATTCCACGCCCAGTGGCGGCTGGCACCCTCACCGCCCCGACTCCTCAACGAGCCACCTCGCCAGGCAAAGCCGCCACCTCGCCAGGCAAAGCCGCCACCCAACGGGCTGCTGCCCCAGCCGGCAAGGCATCGACGCAACGCGGCGGGCAGGCGGCCAAACAATCTTCCCGTGCGATGCCAAGCGGCCCGTATCCGACAATGCGCATCAAGCCGGCGAGTTTCGAGTTGTTGCTGGCGTTGTTAGGTAGCGTGGTGACGTTGGTGGCTATTGCCATCTGGGCACAGCGGACCATCGATCAATCCGATGTGGCTGCGCAAGCCACCCAGACGCTCTGGCTGAAGTTGATGTGGGCAGCGGCGGCCGGCTGCCTGATCGGCTGGATCGCCGTCAATGCCATGTATCTGCACCGCATCTGGCTGACCTTGCAGTATGCCCGGCCGCGCACCACTCCGGGCAATGCCGTCGGGCTGCTGCTCGTGCCCTTCTTTAATTTGTATTGGACCTTCGTGGCATTCTATGGCTTGGCACAGGATTGGAACCGCATCACCGCCCGCTATCCAGATCTGAACCGCGCCCCCAAGCTCAACGAGGGATTGTTCCTAGCCTTCTGTTGTTGCTCAATCTTGCTGCCCCCGGTGGCCATAATCCTATGGTTCCCAGTGATGCTTCAAATCTGCCAGGCGATCAGTTTCATGGCTCTGCCCCCGCGCCATCGCGCCTCCTTGTCGCGCTCAAAGTGACCCAATCGAGTGGCGTCAATCGCATTGGATTTTTTTGAGTCAGGACGGATTTGGGTTGCGGGAATGGTGTGGCTTGCTACTTCGTGCGCATCGACCAAACACTTTTCATCACCGGTCTAGGCGCGCTCTCCGCCCTCGGCGAATCCGTGGCGCAACACCATCGCGCGGTGGCCGATCGATATGTGCCATTTCTTCCGCTGGGCAAATTGCTCGGACCTGATAGCCCGCATGCCGCTCGGCCCGCGGCATGGATTGCAGCGCGGGGCTTGCTGAACCATCGCAAATGGAGTCCGGTGACGATGGCGGCATTGCATGTGGCTAGGCAGGCCATCACTGATGCCGGTTGGGGCCCGGCGGAGTTAAAGGATGCCGCGCTGGTCGTAGGAACCAGCCGCGGCAATGCAGCCGGTTGGTTAGGCCCGTGGCCAGGCCGGCGGCCGTTCCGCCTGATGGCGGCAAGCAACACCATTCATAGCGAACCAGCCGCTGCCATCAGTATCGAGTTCGGCATGGGCGGGCCCAACCAAGTGCTGGCCAGTGGTTGCTCGGCCGGCCTAGACGCCCTGGGTATGGCGCTGCTGATGGTGCGCGGCGGCATGGCTCCGCGGGCACTGGCAGTCGCCGTGGATTTGCCGCTGGTGCCCTTGCTGTTGGATAACTATGCCATGTCTGGGTTGCTAGCCGCCAGCATGGATTGCAATCCCTATCATCCCTTGAGCGCCGGTTTCGTGCCCGGTGAAGGTGCCGCTGCGATGACGCTGGAGCCCTCCATTGCAGGGACGCACCTGCAATTGTTGCATTATGCCTGCAATGCGGACGCTTGTGACCCAGTTGGCATTCCCGCCGATGGCGGGCGCACGCCAGAGTTGTTGCACCAAGCCCAGCTCCTGACCCAAGCGCCTGCGGCGCTCTGTCCGCATGCGACGGGCACCGCTGTGCAAGCCACTGCCGATCCAGCGGCATTTGACCGGGCGTTCCCCGACTTGCGTCCCACCTTGCATTTGCTCAAGCCCTTCGTTGGCCACACCATCGGAGCTAGCGGATTGTTAGAAAGTGTGATTCTTGCATGTTTCCTGCGTGACGGCAAATTGCCATGCAACCGCGCCGGGTTGCACGCGCCGCTCGGCTATGTGTTGCCTGAAACCATCCTTGATGCCACCGGACCCGTATATAAACTTGCACACGGCATGGGCGGCCACAACGCCTTGATCGCAATCCAACCCTCATGAATCCGTCGATCTCACTTGAAGTTTCCATCGATGACCAACGCCTGGATGTGTTCGAGGCGAAGCAGCACTTGCGCAGCTATCCGGTCTCCACCGCTGCCAAGGGCGTGGGCTTTGCTGTGGGTTCCTTTCGGACGCCGCTGGGGCGCTTCCGGGTGCTGGAAAAACTTGGCGCGGGTGCAGCCACGGGCACGGTATTTCGCTCAAGAGTGGCCTGCGGCATCTGGCAACCCTGCGATGTGGTAACTGATGATTTGGTACTCACCCGGATCCTGCGCTTGGATGGCATGGACCCGGAAAATGCCAACACTCTCCAGCGCTGCATCTATATTCATGGCACCAATCGCGAGGATCTCATCGGGCACCCGGCGAGCCATGGTTGCATCCGATTGCGTAATGAGGATATGCTTGAGTTGTTTGAGTTGGTGCCTCCGGGCGCGGAGGTTTATATTCATCCACCGCTCCAACGCCGAGGTAAACTCATCTTCCTGGATTGCGATTCAACCCTCTCCGCGATTGAGGGGATTGATGAATTGGCGCGAGTGCGGGGTGCCGATGTCTATGCCGAAGTTGTGGCCCTCACACATGCCGCCATGAATGGCGAAGTGCCCCTCGATGAGGTGTTTGCCCGCCGCATGGATATCATCCGTCCGGACCGGGCTGCGTGCGAACTGGTGGCTGCGCACTATGTGGCAACACTCACACCCGGAGCTCCCGAGTTGATCCAGCAACTCAAGGCGAATGACTGGCTGCCTGTGATTCTCTCCGGCGGCTTCGCTCCTCTCATCGCTCCATTGGCCCGATATCTTGGCATCGATCATGTGGAAGCTGTGCCACTCGAATTCGATGCGTCTGGCAACTATGCCGGCTATGCACAAAGCTATCCTACCACCCGCAATGGCGGTAAAAACCTCATCATCCGAGAGTGGTGCCAAGCCATCTTCCCCCAGCGCGTGGCCATGATCGGTGATGGTATGTCTGATTTGGAAACCCAGCCCGACGTCGATGTGTTCATCGGCTTCGGCGGCGTTATCACTCGTCCCAACGTCAAACAGGGGGCTAAGCATTGGATCGATAACATGACTGATTCACAAACTCTGCTTGCCATGCTCAATGGCTATTAGCATGTTATCTCGTGAATTTATCTCGTTATCATTTACTTTGAAAAAGTGTAACTTTTCTCTTGTGAAACTTAATTGCCCTGATATGTTCCCCGCGACATGAGTGCAATTCCAAAGAAAACTACTACCAAGGGCATACGATATACTGACGCCCAGAAACAAGAAGTCATCAATTTCGCTAACAAGTGGAATGCTGACAAAGGCCGCGGCGGTCAAGCCGAAGCCGCAAGAAAATATGGCATCTCGGTGCTTACGGTCGCAGGTTGGCTCAAGGCCGGTGCGGAACCCAAGGCAGCCAAAGCCGCTAAGGCCGCCGCTCCTGCTCCTGCCAAGGCACCCAAGATCGTGAAGATCGTGAAAGTTTCCAAGGTCGCCAAGGCAGCCAAGGCAGCCAAGGCAGCAGCCAAGGCAGCAGTCAAGCAAGACGCTCCCCAAGGCAAGCGCTACACCGATGCGCAGAAGCAGGAAGTCGTTGCGTATGTGCTGGAAGTTAACACTGCCAGGGGCCGTGGTGGCTTGAGTGCCGCCGTCGCCAAGTATAAGGTTTCTCCGCTGACCATCAGTGGCTGGGTCAAAAAAGCTGGCGTGGCTACCAAGGGTCCCAAAGCCGCTAAAGCTCCCAAGGCTCCTAAAGCCGCCAAGGCACCAAAAGCCGCAGCGCCAGCGAAAGCGGCCAAGGTGAAGGCACCCGCCACCGGTGGTCTGAGCGCCAAGGGCGTCATCGCCATCACCAATCAGGTTGCCAAGTTGGAGAAGCAAATCGCCAAGTTGAAGCTGACAATTGGTAAGATCTAGTCATACCAAAAACCAAACCAATTCGATCATACAAGCCGTCTCCCGTTCGATCGGGAGACGGCTTTTTTATGATTCTTCTGGCTGTAAACCCACGGGTATCTTTGCCACGAATCTTCGCAGCGCGGTGAATCTTCCTGCCTGTTAGCACCCACCCCCACCCCCACGCCACTGCCGCCGGGTTTCATCAACTGATAAAAAACCGATTTTTTCTATTGCATTGGTTGGGGCAGATACTCTAGGTCAAGCGCGACCCATCTGTTGGGCCATTTGCGTTGTTAACCTAGCTGATTGATCCCGCCATGTCTGAAACCATCTCCTATCACCAAGTCTGCCAGATGCTGTTGGCCGCCGTCGAACAAATCCGCGCCAACCACGAACAACTCTCCCGCCTCGACGCCGCAGTGGGCGATGGCGACCACGGCAGTACCATCCTCCGCTGCATGGAAGCCGTCTCCAAGGCCATTGCCGATGCTCCCAGTAACGAGCTCAAACCGCTGCTCGCCAAAATCGCCTGGGATGTAATGGACTGCGATGGAGGATCGACCGGACCCCTGCTTGGCTCGTGGTTCATGGGCATGAGCAGCGCCGCCGGAGACAGCGCCGAGCTCGACTGCACAGCGCTGGTGCAGATGATCAACGGCGGTATTCTCAAACTCGCCAAGCAGAGCCGCGCGGTGGTGGGTGACAAAACCATGATGGACGCATTCCTGCCTGCGCTCGATGCGTTGTTAGCCGCTGCGCCCTCTGGCGACATCCGCCTGGCTCTCCAACAAGCCGCCGCGGCCGCCGCTGAGGGGGCCGAGGCCACCAAGCAATTTCGCGCCAAATTCGGCCGTGCCCGCAACCTCGGCGAACGGGTCATCGGCCACGTCGATCCCGGTGCCGTGTCCGTTTCCCTTATATTCAAGGGTTTTAGCGAGGCGCTGTGAACCACTCACCTAAACTAACACACCAACACCATGGCTGAACTAGACAACACCAAGGATGCCAACGATTACGGCATCGGCATCCCCGTCAAACAACATCCGTTTTTCCTCAAAGGCCTGGAGCATGCCGACTGGGGCATCAAGGATCGTTTGAGCCGTATCTTCAACCCGACATCCGGCAACACCGTGATGCTCGCCTTCGACCACGGCTATATCATGGGCCCAACGTCCGGACTGGAACGCATGGATCTGACCATCACACCGCTCATCGAGTACGCCGATTGCATCATGTGCACTCGCGGTGCACTGCGTTCGATTGTGCCGCCCACATCCAACAAGCCGGTCTCGCTCCGATATTCCGCAGGCACCACCGTGCTCACGGATCTTAATGACGAGTGCCTGCTAGATATTGAGGACGCCATCCGCGTCAACGCTTCGGCGCTGGCCATCATGGTTGCCATCGGCAGCAAGTACGAGGCAGTCACAATCAAAAATTTGATCCGCACCGCCGATATGGGCGCAAAATACAGCATCCCCACTCTCGGTGTAACCGCTGTTGGCAAGGAACTCGTCCGCGATTCCCGCTACCTCGGGCTGGCCAGCCGCATCTGCGCGGAAAACGGCGCAACCTTCGTGAAAACCTACTATTGCGAAACTGGCTTCGAGCAAGTGGTGGCCGCCTGCCCGGTGCCAATCGTCATCGCCGGCGGAAAAAAATTGCCCGAAGACGAAGCCCTCGAGTTTGCCTATCAGGCGATCCAACAGGGAGCTGCGGGGGTCGATATGGGCCGCAACGTGTTCCAGTCCGAACACCCGATCGCCATGATCCAGGCCGTGCGCGCCGTCGTCCACGACAAGGTCACTCCCAAGGACGCATTCGACCTCTACAACACCCTCAAACACCAACATTAGGCCGCTGCTGGCACGCATCGGCCAAAATGCAAATTTTTTATATTGCGTTGGGCTTCGGTCTGATTAATCTGGCCCCGAAAGGTGGCCGTGTGGTTTGGCTATCTGAGGGGCTGGTGTGAGCGCTAGCCCCGTCACACATGACCACAAACCAACAAATCAACATGAATATGACCCGTCGCAACCACCTGCAACTGCTAGCCGCCGCCGCAGGCACCGCCGCTCTGGGCAGTGCCCTGAGCTTAGCTAAGGATATCCCCACCACCATGAATCCCAAGAAAGTCACCCTCCCGAAATATAAAAACGCCGACTTCTACGTGGACGGCAAGTTTCAACCGGAAGTCGCCAAAAAGGCCTACCTCGATATGATGGCAGCCCACGGCTACGACATTCACCTCGAAAATGAGAAAAAATGGGCCTCCCCATTTTGGTACACGGATTTCGGTCTCGGCGATTTTGTCAACGTCGGCATGGGGGGCGTGTTCTGGGTCAATTCCCAGGAAGCCAATTACTTCGCCCACGAGATATTCCTCCTGCCGGGCCAGATGATCGTCGAGCACGGCCACACCGAGACGGACAAGGGCAAAGCCAAAATGGAAAGCTGGCATCCGCGCAACGGCAGCATTTATTGCTTCGGCGAGACCGGCGGTGATATCCCTGCTGGCGTGGTCCTGCCCAAGAGCCAGGAGAAGTTCATCACCGTGAAAAAATGCACCGAGGTGAAAGCCGGCGACATCCTCGCGCTCAATCGCCTCACCGCCAAACACTTCATGATGGGTGGCCCTTCCGGTGCCATCGTCGCCGAATACGCCAGCTTCCATGACGGTGCCGGCTTGGTCTTCACCAATCCCGATGTGAAGCTGTAATCGATCCTCCCACCGCGACCCGCATGAAAAAGGAATTCCATCACATCGGCATCCCCACGACCGAGCCCCGGCCTAACGAGATCTATTTGGAAAGCATCCAACTTTACATCACAGATGCGACCCAAAGCCCGCATCGCATCGAGTGGACGCGTGCCGAGCCCGGTTGCCCGTTCCCAGAGTTGCTCAAGACCACCGCCCACGTTGCCTACAGCGTGGACAACCTCGAAGAGGCCATCGCCGGCCACGAGGTCATCTGGGCACCCTTCGAGCCGCTACCAGGCATCCGCTGCGCATTCATCCTCGATGATGGCGCACCGGTTGAATTCCTTGAGTTCGCCAAGTAAGCAACCCCCACTGCAATTCCCATTATGGCCATGAAAAAATTTATCAACGACCCCAAGGACCTCACCAAAGAGCTGCTTGAGGGCTTCGCCATCGCTCACGGCGATATCGTCACCGTCAAGTCCGACAAAATCGTCTGTCGCACTAAGCCCAAGCCGGCCAGCAAGGTCGCCATCGTTACCCTCGGTGGCGCTGGCCATGAGCCCGCACTCAGCGGCTTTGTAGGGGAAGGCGCGCTGGATTTCAGCGTCGTCGGCGACATCTTCGCCGCACCGGGACCGCCCAAGGTATTGGAAGCGCTGCGCCTCGCCAAGCGCGATGCTGGCATCCTCTTCGTCGTTCTCAATCACGCCGGGGACGTCATGAGCGCCGACATGGCCGCCGACATGGCTGACCAAGAAGGGATCCTCTATCGGAAAATCGTGACTCACGAGGACATTGCGCCGGGAGCCGATGCTCCAGCCGAAGACAAGCGTGGTTTGGTCGGTTGCTGCCCGCTTTACAAGGTTGCAGGAGCTGCGGCGGAAGCCGGCAAAAGCCTCGACGAGGTGTATGCCATCGCCAGCCGCTTCAATGATAACATGGCCACTCTGGCAGTTGCCATGCGCACCGCCACCCATCCAGCCAGCGGCCAGACCATCTTCGAACTCGCCGAAGATGAAATGGAAGTCGGCATGGGCCAGCACGGCGAAGCCGGCACCGGTCCTAGCAAAATCCTCAGTGCCGATCAGACGGCCGAGTTGATGTGTTCGCGTCTGGTTGCCGCAGTTAAAGCCAAAGCAGGCGACCGCCTTCTTTTGGTCATCAACGGTGCCGGCGCCACCACCCTCATGGAGATGTATATCGTGTTGCGCGGGTGCAAAAAGTACCTCGACACCCAGGGCATCAGCATCGCCGCATCTCATTGCGGCGAATGGCTCACCGTGCAGGAAATGGCCGGGTTCCAAATGTTTGCCGCCAAAATGGATGACGAACTGCTGGAATACTACAATGCTCCCTGCCAAACACCGGCTCTGACGGTTAGGTGAGACGCTGATCCAGCATTGTTGCTGAATTTTATGGGAAACTTCCGGGGCATCGCTTCGGAAGTATTTCCTTCCCAGATGGAATGTGTTTGCTAGAGATTTACTTATGAAAAACTTGAAATCGATGATTGGCAAGGCCGCTGTGCTGGCTTTGATAGGAACTGCGGCGGCCAGCGGCAACTTGTTGGCGGCAACGTCACAGGTGAAGCTCGGTCCGTGGCACACAACCGGCCCCTTGAAGGCGCAGGCATTTGGTGATGTGTTCTTCCCGGAAAAGGGGATTGACCTAGCAGCCAAAGCTGCCGACGGCAAGTCCCTGTGGACGGCGCACCCTGAATGGAGCGACGGCAAGGCTCAGGAATTGCCCGCCGACGGGCGAGTCTCGACCTATCTGTTCCGGACGCTCACCGTTGAGAAACCGGCCCAAGCATCCGTGAGTCTCGGCAGCGATGATGGACTGGAAGTCTGGCTCAACGCCAAAAAACTCCTCTCCCAAGACGTCGCTCGCGGCGTCTCGCCGGATAGCGCCACCGTTATCCTCGACCTCCAAGCCGGCGAAAACAAGTTGCTGCTCAAGATCCACAATCAAAGCGGAAGTCATGGGTTCTACTTTGCACTTGCCTCCAGCCAAACCCGCCTTGCACCTCTCAGCGCCAAGGAGTTTCCAGCGCTGCGCGGCGTGCCAACCACCCGCGATGCGCTCGAAGATATGATCGCCACCAATGGTGCCAAATTCCCCAAGGGTAAGGACCTGCTAGCCCGCCTCGCCGAGTTGGAAAAATCCATCAAGGACGCGGAAACCGCCCTGGCCGGCGGTGATCAGGGGGCCAAACAACGCATCCAAGAACTGGCTAACACGTTTGCCACCTTCCAGCGCGATGCATTGCTCGCCAACCCTGTGATAGATTTCGATAAAATGCTGCTGGTCAAACGCAGCGCTAACAACCTCGAACTCCCGCAAAACTGGCAATCCAACGCCTCCATCGGCAAACAGTGCGATAACGAAATCGACGTGCTCTCCCCAATCGGCCCGCAGGGCACACTCACCACCCTCCTGAAGCCCGAAAACCATGGCTTTGTGGGCGACATGAAACTGGATTTCGGCGGCGACAAGCTGCTGTTCTCGATGCCCGGCAAAAATGACCGCTGGCAGGTCTGGGAAATCAAGGCCGATGGCAGCGGACTTCGCCAGGTGACCCCGGGCGATGAACCCGATGTGGACAACTTCGAACCTTGCTATCTGCCCAGCGGCCAAATCCTCTTCACCTCCACCCGCGGCTTCCAGGGTGTGCCCTGTGTGGGCGGCGGCGACCCAGTGGCCAATATCTGCAAAATGAATGCCGATGGCACAGGCATCCGCCAGTTGTGCTTCGATCAGGACCAGGATTGGTGCCCGACCGTGCTCAATGATGGCACCGTCCTCTACACCCGCTGGGAATACTCTGACACCCCTCATTACTTCACCCGCATCCTCTTCCGCATGAACCCGGACGGCTCCGGCCAGATGTCCTACTACGGTAGTAATTCCTATTGGCCTAACTCGTTCTTCTATGCCAAACCCGTGCCTAACCACCCAACCAAACTCATCTCCGTCATCTCCGGCCACCACGGCGTGCCTCGCATGGGCGAATTGATTTTGTTCGACCCCGCCAAGGGCCGCTTTGAGGCCGATGGTGTGGTGCAACGCATCCCCGGTGCCGGCCAGGAAGTCAAACCCATCGTGGCTGACGGCCTCTGCGATGGCTCGTGGCCAAAGTTCCTGCATCCCTATCCGCTCAGCGACAAGTACTTCCTGGTCTCCAGCCAACTCACTCAAGGTGCCAAATGGGGCGTCTATCTCGTGGATGTGTTCGACAACATGACCCTCATCAAGGAACAGGACGGCTTTGTCATGTTTGAACCCATCCCTCTGCGCAAGTCCACCCGCCCACCGGTCATTCCCGACCGCGTCGATCTTACCAAAACCGATGCCACTGTCTATCTGGCAGACATCTATCAGGGACCAGGGCTCAAGGACGTGCCGCGCGGCACCGTCAAGAAAATGCGCCTCTATGAACCCCACTTTGCCTATCAGGGCATGGGCGGCCATATCAATGTGGGCATCGACGGCCCGTGGGACGTCCATCGGATCCTCGGCACCGTGCCGGTGGAGGCCGACGGCTCGGCCAGCTTCAAGGTGCCGGCCAACACGCCGATTGCGGTTCAACCGTTAGACGCGGAAGGCAAGGCGATCCAGTTGATGCGCAGTTGGTACACGGCGATGCCTGGTGAGAGTTTCTCATGCATTGGTTGCCACGACACCCAGAACGCGATCCCTCCGAGCAAGCCCACCCTTGCCAGCCAGCGGCCGGCCTCTCCCATCACCCCGTGGTATGGCCCGGCTCGCGGCTTCGATTTCAAACGTGAAGTGCAACCGGTGTTAGACAAATACTGTGTGGGTTGCCACAAGGAAGGTGCCCAACCGGTCAACGGCCTTGCAGTGGCTGACTTCACCGCCAAGAAAGACAACGGCGAGCGCAACTTCACTAAATCTTACATTGCGTTGCATCCGTTTGTGCGCCGTCCGGGTCCGGAAAGTGACTATCATCTGCAAAAGCCCCTGGAGTATCACGTCGATACCAGCGAACTGATGCAAATGCTCAAACGCGGCCACTACAACGTGAAGCTCGACGCCGAGGCTTGGGATCGCCTCATCACTTGGATCGACCTCAACGTGCCCGACCACGGCACTTGGACCGAACACGTCAATGGTGCCCGGCCGGTGATGCAACGGCGCATGGACATGCTCGCGAAATATGCCAACCGCTGCGGTGATCCGGAAGCCATTCCGGAACCGGCCAACAAGGAGCCTATCAAGTTCATTGCTCCGGCGCCGTTGCCACCCCGCCAGCAGCAAGACATCCGCATCGCCGGCTGGCCGTTTGATACAGCCGAGGCCGCCAAACGCCAAGCTGCCACCAAGCTGCCACCAACCCTCAAGATCGAACTGGCAGACGCCAAGGTGCTGGATCTGGCCTTGATTCCAGCGGGTGAATTTGTCATGGGTAACGCCGCCGGTGAGGCTGATGAAGTCCCGGTTGCCAAAGTGAAGATCGACAAGCCGTTCTATCTGGGTGCCACTGAGATAACCAATGCCCAATACGCCGCTTTCGATACCAAGCATGACAGCGGTGTGATCAGCATGACTGGCAAGGATCAGGGTGAACGTGGCATCTCTATCAATAACCCTAACCAACCAGTGGTGCGCGTCACCTGGAACGAAGCTATGGAATTCTGCAAGTGGCTCTCACAAAAGACCGGCAAGAAATTCACCCTGCCCACGGAATCGCAATGGGAATGGGCCTGCCGCGCTGGTACCGAGACGCCGTATTCTTATGGCAATCGCGACACGGATTTCTCCAAGTTCGCCAACCTGGCCGATGCCTCGCTCAGCCAATTGGACCGCGGTGATGCTCCCCCGTGGCACCCCAGAGACCGCCGCTTCAACGACGGCTGCGGAGTGACCGCCGACGTCGGCCGCTATCAGCCAAATGCCTTTGGCCTCAAGGACATGCATGGCAACGCCGCCGAGTGGACGCTCACCTCGTACAGGCCGTATCCGTACGTGGATACCGATGGCCGCAACGATGCCAAATCCGACGCCATGAAAACCGTTCGGGGTGGCTCGTGGTTCGATCGTCCGCTGCACGCCGGCTCCGCCACGCGTTTGTCCTACCGGCCATGGCAGGCGGTGTACAACGTCGGCTTCCGCGTTGTGATGTCCGCTGAGGGACAACCAGCCGTCGCCTCTGGCAGCGTGCCCCCGCCGGCTGCCACAACTGCCAGATAAGGGTTCGGAGATATCTTCTCGGTTCTAGCAAGCGGCTGGCATCGCAAGCACCTCATCCCCGGGGTGCTTGCTGAAGCCGCTTCTGGAGTGTTCCCTGTAGGTTCTCAAGCCAAGGGACTTGATCCCATAGCTCTCCACTCAAACGAACAAGCCCTTCCGGTTCTCCGGAAGGGCTTGTTCGTTTGAATAGCGATAACTTGGCGTTCGCTTAGATCGCCATGTCCTTAAGCTTTTTCAGGGGCCGCACTTTCACTGCGGTTGAGGCGGCCTTGGCCTTGAACGTCACTTCTTCCTTGGTGAAGGGATTGATCCCCTTGCGCGCCTTGACCGCCGGTTTGCGCACGGTACTGATCTTCAGCAGGCCTGGTAGCACAAATTCACCAACGGCATTTTTCTTGACGTGGGCTTCGATCACCTCGGTCAGACTCTCGAGCACCGCCGCAACTTGTTTGCGAACGAGTCCCGTGCTGTCGGCGATTTGGTCCAGAATTTGGGTCTTGGTCAGTTTCTCTTTAATCGGTTTGAGCTTGGTTGCCATGCCCCGAGGGTACTGAAGGAAGCTTAAATGTCAACGTTTCAATCATAAAATCCCCACTGTGTTGGGCAATTTCTCCGAAGAAAATATTTTAGTGAACCAAGATTTGATAAAATCTGGTGCAACTCGGACGGCTTTGTGGAGTTTCCCCGCATGTCGCGGAGCGGCGCCCATGCCACCGCCACCCAACCAACAGAAAACAAGCACAGTCATGAAAGCAACCATCGCCACACTCAGCGCTCTGGCCATCGCCACCACGCTATCGTTCGCCCAAGACAAGCCGGCAGGACCACCGAAAGGTGCGCCTGAAGGCAAGCGTCCGCCCCCCGAAGAAGTTTTCAAGAAGATCGACACCAATGGTGATGGCCAGTTGAGCCTTGATGAGTTCAAAGCCTCGCCAATGGCCAAGCGCAACGAAGCCAAGGCTGAAGAGATCTTCAAGAAGATGGACACGGATGCCAATGGCACGGTCTCGCTGGAAGAATTCAAGGCGTTCCGTCCGGAGCATAAAGCCGGTGCCAAAGGCAAAGGTCGCGGCCCGGGTAAAGGCACCCCGCCACCTGCCCCTCCTGCCGGCCAATAATCAACAAGCCGAGTGCTGATTCAAATCGGTTCCGCGCCCGTTCATTCGGACGCGGAATCTTTATTTGGGAAAGGGCGGAAGCCAATAAGAGCACACGCCCATATTTGAACTTGCTTGACCCAGTGGCGATCTTGAGGTCGAACCCTGAATTCTGAGGCTACGCTAGGCGAGCTTGGAAATCCTCGTAGGCAAATTCGCGCAGGGTTTCAAGGCGGCCGTCGGCATGCTGGAGCACGATGGGCGGATGCTTCACGCCATTGAACAGTGTCGTCTTGACCATCGTGTAGTGAGCCATGTCGTCAAACACCAGTGTGTCGCCCACTCGAAGAGCTCGCGGAAAGGCAAACTGCCCGATGACGTCGCCGGCCAGGCAGGTCGGCCCACCCAACCTGTAAAG
The DNA here is from genome assembly GCA_903827375.1 of Akkermansiaceae bacterium. GTDB lineage: Bacteria > Verrucomicrobiota > Verrucomicrobiia > Verrucomicrobiales > Akkermansiaceae > Luteolibacter. Next base: position 38,389 of record CAIKHZ010000040.1, on the reverse strand, counting down.
CCATGGCCCGGAGTCGCCAGCCAGATGATAGTTTTCGCCTGCGATGCGCACTGCTGGCTGGGCAGCTGGCTGGGCACAACAAGGGGCGGCATCGACCAAGAATACGTCGGGCCGGTAGGGCATTTCCAGCACATCGGGCATGTGGGCGGTGGCCGACACATTCAGGATGGCGTTGCGCTGGCCGGCATATTCTATCACATCCATGACGCTGGCACGCAACACCCCGCTGTGGATGGCGACGGCCTCGCCCGGCTCCAACCAGACCTCGACTCCGAAGCGCTGGCGGGCTTGCTGGACGATGCGAATGAGCCGCTCGCGGTCGTAGAACGGTTTGGTGATCCAGTGGCCGCCGCCCATGTTCAGATAGTTGAATTGCGGTTGGCGCAACCAGTGGCCGAATTTCTCATCGACGGCGGCGAGGGTGGTCTCGAGGTCGTCCGAGTTTTGCTCGCAAAGCGTGTGGAAGTGCAGGCCGGAGATGCCTGTTAGGTCGGTGCCCGCGAGTTGGTCGGCGGTGATGCCGAGGCGCGAGCCTGCGGCGCAGGGGTCGTACATCGGGGTGGAGCCCGTCGAGCACTCAGGGTTGATGCGCAATCCGCAGAGCAAGTGGCCGCTGCGAAAGCGAGGGTGGGCGAGCACTTGTTCGCGGAAGCGCTGCCACTGGGAGAGCGAGTTGAAATCCAGATGATCGGTGAATTCGCACAGGGCGCTCACATCGGCCTCATCATAGGCGGGCGAATAGGTGATGATATGTTTTTGGAAATGCTCGCGGGCGAGTCTGGCTTCCCACAAGCCCGAGGCGCAGCAGCCGTCCAGATCATCGCGGAGATAGGGAAACGTCTTCCAGCACGCAAACCCCTTGAGCGCCAGCACCAGCCGACAGCCGGCAGCCTCCTTCACATCGCGCAAAATCGCGGTGTTGCGCAGCAGGGCTGGAAGGGAAATGACAAACATGGTGGTGCCGGCAGGCTGCACGGAAACCCGTCGGACATCGATAAAATAATCGGGGCTCACTGCGGACTAATCGTCCAGATAAAACAGCAGGTCGCTCAGGGTGTCCAACGTCTCCGACAGATATTGCCAGGCACGCGCCTCGATGGCAGGTGCCACCTCGGCCAGACTGGCGTGGATGGTCGCAGCGTCAGACTCTGCCACGCCTCGCTTCAACAATTTTTCCGCGCGGTTGCGCAAGCTTTTGGCCGAGGCCAAGAGGCCGGCCGGGGCCTCTTGGGCATCGCCGACATCAATGATATCTCCCTCGTCGTCTTCGTCATCCCTATCGTCGAAGTCGTCGTCTTCGTCGTTGATGGTGACGGGGCGCGATCGGAAGCGTTCGGCAGCGGGCTGGGGATGGCTCGCCTCTTGATCGGCGAACAGGGCTGCCAGATTCGTGCGGGCGGCATCCAGGTTGATCCGGTGCTGGCCGGCGGTGTCGATCGTCACCGACTTGACCAAGCCACTGCGCTTTTCAGTGGCGGTAACCGTGAGCAGGCCGCTGAGGTCGATGCGAAATTGGACGACGATCTGATTGCCGGCGGGCACCCTGGAGAGACCTTGGATTTCGAATTCACCGAGCCGCAGGTTGTCCTCCGGGCGCTCACTTTCACCTTGGAATACCTCAATGCCTACGACGGCTTGATTGTCAGTACAGGTGGTGAACACGTCCGCCTTGGCGACCGGCAGCGCGGTGCCACGCCGAACCAGAGGGCAGCACTGCATGATCTTTTCGCCGAACATGCCGTGACCGACGAGCACGAGCAGGCTGTATGTGTGGGCTGAAATATCCACCAGGATAGCCGGGGCGGGTTGGCCGGCGAGGGCTGCACCTTGAATGGCGGCCCCCATCGCCACCACCAGATCCGGGTCGATCTCGTGGCGAGGTTCCATGCCAAGCTGTTGCATCAGCAAGGCCTGCACGGCGGGAGTGCGGGTGGCACCGCCGACGAGCATGACCTTGTCGAGGTCCGAGGCGGTGATTCCGGCATCCGCCAAGGTGCGTTGGAGGCAATCGAGCGTCTTGTGCAGCCACGGATCGATCAGGCGCTCGTAGTCGTGGCGATCAATCTCGGTGTCCAAATGCAACGAGGCGGTGAGATATTCCTCGCGCACATTCGCAAAAGGCGCGTCGGAGAGCTGGATTTTGGCAGTTTCCATCGCGCTCTTGAGCCGACGGTGGGCAGTGACTGGCAGCAATCCAACGGCGGCACCGTGTTTCTCGCGGAGCCGTTGCTCGCCTAGTAAAACCAGTGCCTCATCGAAATCGTCGCCGCCGAGGTTGATATCACCATGGCTGGCCCGGACCTCGACGATACCGTCCTCCACTCTAACAACCGAAACATCGAAGGTGCCGCCACCGAGGTCATAGACGAGGAGGGTTTCGTGTTTGAACCCTGTGGACTGGCCTGCCCCGTAGGCAAGGGCGGCGGCAGTGGGTTCGTTGATGATACGAAGGACTTCCAGGCCGGCGAGTTGTCCGGCGTCTTGGGTGGCGAGTCGTTGGCGCTCGTTGAAAAATGCGGGCACGGTGATGACCGCTTGGGTCACGGCTTGGCCCAGATGAGCTTCGGCGGCTTGTTTCAGCTCACCGAGGATCAAGGCACTGATTTCCTCGGGCCGATACGTCTTGCCGCCCAAGCCCACTTGGTGATCGGTGCCCATCAGTCGCTTGATCGAAAGCACGGTATCTTCAGGGGCCGAGGCAGATTGGTTTTTGGCAGCTTGGCCGACGATCAGGCGGCCGGCCGGATCGATCCCAACGGCGCTGGGCATGGTCGGCTGACCACGCACTGGAATGACGGTAAGCACGCCATCCTGAACCACGGCGACGGTCGAATTGGTGGTGCCGAGGTCAATACCGACGACAATTTGCTGAGTTTGAGTCATGGTTGGAAGGGAAGTGGTGAGTGATGGGAATTTGTTCTAGCGTGGGTTGAGGCGTGACACCCGGACTTGAGCCGGGCGCAGCAATTGGCCATCGGCATGCTGCCAGCCGGGAAGTATTTCGGCCAGCACCGTGTGATCGGGCAGGCTCGGATCGACGGCGGATTCCAGTGCCGTCATCGTGTTAGGATCGAAGGATTTGCCCGCCACATCGAGGCGTTTGAGACTGGCCCGCTGGAGCAAAACGCCGAGATGACTGCGCAGGATGCCGAGCGCATCAGCCTGCATCGCCCAGGCGTCACGCCATGCGGCGAGCGACTTGCGGGCTCCCGGCCACCAGCTGGCTCGGGCTGCAGGAGGGCGGGCAAATCCGTCGGTCACCCGCTCGATGCGGTCCGCCAATTCCACCAGTGCCAGCGCCCACTCGCGGGGCAGTTCGCTACCCTCCGATTGGCGGCTGGCGGCAGTCGGCAGTGCCCGAATGGCCTTGTGAGTGTCGTTTACGGTGGTGGAAAGTGCATCCAACACCGAGCCGAAATTCTTGAGTACGTCGAGCATGCGCCGGGTGCTCCGGCGTGTTTCGGTGGAATTGGCGGCCAATTCCTCATGGAGGTCGTGCAACGTGACGGCGGAGGGTTCTTCCTCGTCCTCGTAGGCATCGTCATCGACGTCCGGATCGGGCGCACTGGCATCGTCGGAGTATGGGGAAAAATCAGCTGCAGTCACAGGCATAAGCATGGCAATTTGGTTGGCAAGCGGGAGGGGTAAGCTATGGTTGTTAGGAAGTGTTTCACGTTCACTTGACGGGCTTCGGCGCTGCGGCTTGCTCACGCATCGCGGCGGCCCCACAGCTACGCACCAAGTCGCGCAGCGCAGTGGCTCCCGGCGGGCGCAGACGCCCCGGCAGCTGGGAAAAATTTTCAAGTGCCTCGAGGGGTCCGTCGGTGCTGGGTTCGAGGTGCAGAAGGCGCCAGCGCCAGCGTTCGCGCTCGGTCCGCAACATCTGATAGGCTTCCTGGATCAGTTGGAACTGCCGAGGCCGCTGCTCGGGCGGATAACGCCGCAACAACGCTTGATAGGCGGCTCGCACCTCCGCATCCGTGGCATCCAGCTCGACTTCAAGCACAAGAAAGGGGTTCATGATGTTAGAAAAGTTCGGGCTGATCGGGATTCACCGGCGGCGCCGGCTTGCCCGGCTTCGGTTTCTTTTTTGGCGGGGGCGAGGGCGGGGGTAATGGCTGGGGCGACGGCTTTTTTCTAACGGCTGGTTTTACCGGTTTGGGTTTGGTGCCACTTGGAGGCAAACCCGTCAGCTTGTATTTCAATGTTAGACTATTGATGATTTGGTCCACTTCGTTCTTAGGCAAACCGAAGCTGAGCAGGCCGGAGCGGATTGAGTGGAGGGCCTGGGAGTCGCCGCTCTTGATTGCGGCCTCGAGAAGTTCGGCGAGATGCGGAATGCCGCCAATGACATCGTCACCCATGTCCTCGTCCTCGTCATCGTCATCATCATCATCATCATCATCGTCATCGTCATCGTCATCGTCATCATCGTCGTATGGGAATCCTGAGCGGCCGAAGGGGTCGTCGTAGGAATCCGAGCGCGAGGGACCTGTCACCTTCTCGCGCAGAGCTTTGGCGCGTGCGGCAATCTCCGGCATCCCGAGTGCCGCTGCTGCTGCTGCGACGCTGTCTAGATCCCCCAGAAACTCGTGCTCCGGTATATAGAAGCATTCACCGCTGCGCTCATCCATGATCAACGACGCCAGGCGCAAGCGTGGATCTAACTTTTTATTTGAGGGATCGACGTTCTCGTCCAGCTCGTCAGTCACATCCCGCATGCAACAATCGATAACATCTCTGGCGTGCTGGGTGATGCCTTTTTCCAGCACCGCGGTGCGATCCAGAAACGCGATCAATCCGGCGGGATCCTTTTTCAGATTTTTCCCAATCAGAGTGGCGAGGATATCGAGTACTTGGCCGCATGCACGGGTGTTCATCGCTTTGCCCCATTCTTTGATTTGAGAGATGAAGGCGTGCTGATCGATCACGGCGAGGAGCAGCACCCAGTCGCGTGCTCCGGGTTTGATGGCAGCCTTCCACTCCTTAAGCCACTCAGGGCGCGGGGTGATTCTATAGGCAATAGCGAGCCAATCCTCCAGCAACAGGCATTCGAGGAGTGAGGGAGCTAGGCGCACGGCATCTTCGCGGGCTTGCAACGCGGTGCCGGGTTCGGGGTCGAGCAGGGCTTGGCTCATCCGAGCCATCCAGCGCGACAGCATCAAGTGTTTGCGTGGCGGGCGGTCCTCCAACAGGGGTTCCATGGCGGCCCATTGTTGAGCCACAGGGCGCTTTTTACTCAGCAATTCGCGGGTCTGACTGGCCAAGGCGATCATGATGGCGCCCTTGATGTCTTTGTCGAGCGGATCGATGGCCAGAGCCGCGCGCAATTGGACCAAGGCGTTGTCGAACGCCTTGTCCTTGGAGGACTGCGCGGCGGCGGCAACCAGCAACGGCTTGTTGCGGGGAAATCGTTGCAACAGGTCGTCCAGCAAGCGCTTGTGAGCCTTGAGATCGCCTGAGCGCTGCACAAGGGTGAGCAAGCCGAGCGCCGCAGTTTCGTTGGAAGGATCCGCTTCCACCGCATTTTCGTAGGCCTTGACCGCCCTGCCAAAGTCTGGTGGCGTATTCCTAGGGGGTTTGGCGGGACCCAGATGAGCGGTCATGTCGCTTAAATTTTCGCCGAGCCACTCCCAAGCCACCGCATCACGCAGCGGATTGGGCCCCTCGCAGCGGTTCCACAATTCGATGACGCTGCGCCAATACCGGTCCAAAATGGAGCATGGCATTAGATCAGCCTCAGCCAAGCACATGGGCTGCATCACAGCGAGGAGCGCCTCGAGTGATGGGAGTCTTTTGCCGCCGCGATCGAGTCCGAGTCGATCCATCAAGGTGTCTGCGGCTTCGCACTCGACTCGATTCATGCGCGTCCGGTACGGCAACGTGGTTTTGGTGAGCCATGCTGGCAACCCCGGAGCGATGGCCGGAAACGCCCCCTTCATGCCTGCCAGCAACCCTTCGAACGACTCCACACGCTTGCCCGCCTTCCACGCCGCAGTGGCCGCCACAAGCGGCCCGCTCCATGCCGCAGGCTGACCGGTGCCCGCCAAATACAGCGGCACGCGTGCGCTCACCGGGGCCAGCGGCCCGGCCGGCACCAGTGCGGGGTCGAACGCCCGGGCTGCGCGGGCCAGCGCTCCATGCGGCGGCAATTCGCCGAAGCATTGCCGGGCCGTGTCAGGTTCATCTTCAAAAAAACACCTCAGTCCGCGCAAAAAAAAGCGCCAATTGCGAAACACCGATTGGCGGGGCAAGCCCTGCAACGCCTCACGCGCCGCATCCCAATGCCCGTCACCCGTCGCCGAACAGGCAGCCCGCACCGCCGCCAACTCCCGCGCCAATCGCAGTTCACGCTCGTCACCATCCTCCACAGACGGCAGCAAGGCAGCAGTTACTAACAAATCAACGGCCGCTAGATCCGTCAGTGAAATTGCCGCCGTTCCCGCCTCGTCCACTCGCAGGGCGGCCGCCCACCATTCAGCCGCCTCAGCCTTGACGGGATCCGGCGCGCTGGGCTTGATCACGGGAGCCGCCAACTCCGCCCGCAACCCTGCTACCAACGACGCTGGCGCGATGGTTGCGAGGTACTCCACAACAGTAGCCGCCTCTTTCAGCAGCCCCTTGCCAAACATTTCGCGTGTCAATCCTACGTTAGCTTCGATGAGCAAAGGGATGTAACGTTCACGCTCACGCTTAACCAATTCTTTGGCGGCATCGCGAGCCTTGCGCCAGCGCCCTTCCCGCATCCAGGCCAGGGTCTGCGTGGCGGCGGGATCTTGTGCAAACTGGGCGGGATCGAACGGCATCGGGCCGTCTATTATAGAGAGGTTGGGTGATAGTGCAAGTCCCGGCCGTCGATGATATTGACAATATTGTTGCTAAAGGCAATGCCGCCAGAGGTAGCTAACAATCCCCAACCCATCAGCAACAGCAACCCCTCAACGGCGAAAAATCGCTTCGAGCGGCAGATTCGAGAAGAACATGCCATGCTCAGCGCCATCAGACTCAGACCGGCGACGCCGAGCAACGGTATGTAAGTCCACAGAACCAAATCGCGCAACCATATCGGATAGCCGCCAGCATTGGTCCAGAATACTTGGTTCTCACGCAAGAAGGCAAACCACACCAGCACCGCACTCAAGACCATAACCAGCAACGTCGCCAGCAGCAGGCCCGCTCCCGTCAAAATTTCCGCGTGACTGTCCTGTACGTCAGAATGCACGTCCACCCATCTCCTCTGTAGCGGATGCTTTGCCCCACCGTTCCTGCGGTCATTCCCGATCTGCCCTTCAGGCATTGAGTCTCTGATTACTGCCGCACTCACGATCCAAGCGTGTTCTTGGTTTCAACTCACGTCAAGGCACAAATACAAAAAAATCAGTATTTTTCACCTAATCTATGGGAAAAAATCGAGAATTCATGCCCGACACTTATGAAAATTGCTTGAATAACTACTGATTGCGATGAGTATTCATCGCCCATCACCACACTGCCTCCACTGGACAATCGGATGAGATCTGTACTTGTCAGTGGGCGGGAAAGCGCTTCAATCTGGCAGCCCATGAAAAACGACGACCGTGAGTTTTTGTTTCGCCTGCTTGAAACCCCCAGTCCCACCGGCTTTGAAATGCCCGGCCAACGGGTGTGGGCGGAGTGGATCCGGCAGTACACCCCGCAAGTGGCCTGCGATGCCTATGGCTCGACGTGGGCCACGCTTCCGGGCAAGTCGCCGCGCTCGATCATGCTTGCCGCGCACGCCGACGAGATTGGATACATGATCAAACACATTGACGACAAAGGTTTTTTGCGGCTCGACCGGGTGGGGGGCTCGGATGCGGCCACCGCCCGTGGCCGCCGCCTTCATTTGTTGGGTGATAAAGGACCGGTGTCCGGCATCATCGGCAACACCGCCATCCACCTGCGCCGCGATGAACAAGGCAGCGAAAAAGCCCCAGCCGTCCACGACCTGTGGGTCGATGTCGGTGCATCCAACCCGGCCGATGTCGCCGCTCTGGGCCTGCGCGTCGGTCATCCAGCGGTCTATCAGGACGGCCCGCTCGAGCTGGCTAACCGCCGCTTGGTGGGCCGGGCGCTGGATAACCGGATCGGCGGCTACATCATCGCGCAGGTGATGAAACGGCTCGCCAGCGGGAAAAAAAAACCGGTTTTCGGCTTGGTTTGTCTGAATGCGATTCAGGAGGAAATCGGGGGGCACGGGGCGACGATGGCCAGTTACCGGATCCAGCCCGATCTCTGCATCTGCCTCGACGTCACCCACGCCACCGATACCCCAGGCCTCGATGCTGCCAAGACCGGCAGCATCAAACTCGGCGGCGGCCCCAGCCTCACCCATGGCACAGCTAACCACCCGATGGTCGTCAAACGCCTTCTGGAAGTAGCTGCTACGGCCAAAATCCCCATTCAACACGAGGCCAGCAGCCGCTTCACCGGGACGGATACCGACAAGATTTTCACCACCCGCGAAGGCATTCCCAGTGCCTTGGTGTCGCTGCCTTTGCGTTGCATGCACTCGGTGGTGGAAACCGCCCATCTGGATGACATCGGCCACGTCATCGATTTGCTCAGCGCCTTTGTGCTATCCCTGGGTGCCCAGGACCAGTTCCACCAGACGTTGCAGTGAGCGCTGGATCGTTGTTGGTGCTGGGGCTGGCGGGGCCGCGTTTGAGCCCTCTGGAGGTGGCGCTTTTTCGCCGCTTGCAGCCGGCGGGCTTCATCCTGTTCTCGCGCAATCTCGTCACTCCGGAGCAAACCCGCGAGCTCACCGACTCGCTGCGAGATCTCTCGAAAAGCCAGCCGCTCATCGCTATCGACCAGGAGGGTGGGCGGGTCACCCGCACCAGAGACTTGGCTCCCGCAATCCCTTCGGCTAACGCCATGGCCGCCCATGCCCAACCGGCCCTGACCGCTAAGGCGGGCCGCTTGACCGGCGAAATGCTTCGTTTGTTAGGTGTGAACCTGAATCTGGCACCTGTGCTGGATCTGGATCACCACCCAACCGCCCAAAATGCCTTGCGCGGCCGCTGTTGGGGCCGTGACCCGCAGCACGTCATCACTCACGCCGGCCTGTGGAACCGATCCCTGCGCCAGCGCGGCATCGCCACTTGCGCCAAACATTTTCCGGCAGGCGGGCGGGCCGTGGCCGACCCCCATCACGAACTGCCGATCGTGCATGCCAGCCTCGACGAGCTGCTGCATGAGGACGTGCTGCCATACACCGCTCTCATGCCCGAACTCGATGCCATCATGCTCGGTCATGTCGAATTTCCTAACATCGATGGCAATTTCCCCGCCTCACTCTCGCCGCGCCTCATCCGCGGTTTCCTCCGCGACCAACTCGGTTTCGATCGCCACCTTGTCCTAACCGATGATCTGGACATGGCGGCCATCACCCGGCGCTTTGGCCGCGGCCACGACGCCCAACTGGCCATCTCGGCCGGCAATGATTTGGCGCTTATTTGTCATCGCACCGATACCGCCGCCGCCGCCGCAGACGCTATTGCCGAATTGCCCCGTCCCCTGCTGGCCGACGCCTTGGAGCGGGTCGAGCGTCTGCGCGAAAAACTCCACCGGCCGCTGCCGTGGTCGCCAACCCAATGGCAGGCCACCTGTGCCGGTCTTGCGGCCCTAACGGCCGACTTGCCGGAACCCACAAGCGCCACGGTGGTGACTCACAGCCCGGTTGTTGGGTATTAGACCTCAGACACCCTTAACATACGGCGACCTACTCGTATTCAACTGGGAAATCATCTGAGACAATTTGATCCCGGGTACTACTTCCAGCCGCCGCCCAGTGCTTTGGCTAGAGCCGCTAGCGAAATCCGGTGTTGGGCATCGACGGCACTGAGAGCGAGGCGGGTTTGTAGCACCGTGCGGTCGGCATCAACCACTTCGAGGTAGCTGGTTAGACCTTGGTTGTAGCGCTCCTGCGAGAGTTGGCGCGAATCCTTGGAACTGGCTAGGGCGGCTTCCAGCGCAGCACGAGACCGCGATAGTCCTTTGAGATCAGCCAGGGCATCCTCCACCTCGCGCAGGGCGACAAGCAGTGTCTGGCGGTAGCCGGCAAGGGCCTCGTCATAGGAACTTCGGGCGGCTGCGAGACGCGATTGATTGGTGCCGGCATCGAACACAGGGGCCAAAGCACCGGCACCGAGTGAGAGGATTCGGCTTTCTGCGTTGACAAAGTTGGACAGGTTCAGGGATTCGAGCCCGGCTTCACCCAAAAGGCTGAAATTCGGGTAAAATGCGCTTTGAGCGACGCCAATCTGGGCATTGGCAGCCCGCAATTGTTGGCTGGCGGCCCGCACGTCCGGGCGGCGCAACAGGACACTGCCGGGCACCCCGACTCGCAGGGTGGGTAGTACCGGCTCCACCACCTTGGTCGGCAGCGAGAAATCGGCCGGTCGGGCACCGCACAATACGGCCAGGGCGTGTTCCGCCGAGCTGCGCTGGCGTTGGACAACCGCCAAATCGTTGTTGGCAAGTTCCAACTCGGTGCGGGCGCGACTCGCTGCCAAGCCGTCGGTCAAACCGGCGTCGGTCTTGGTTTGCTGCAAGTCGAGCGCTTCCTTTCGGCTCACCAGCGTGTCTTTGACGACAGCTTCCTGGGCATCCAAGCCGCGCAACACGAAATACTGACGAGCCACTTCGGTGGCCAATCCCAGGCGTTGGGCGTCGAACAGGGCGGCGCTGGCGGCGGCTTGGGCGGTGGAACTTTCAAGCAAACGCTGGTTGCGCCCCCACAAGTCCGGATCGTAGGCAAGCTTGAAGCTGCTGCGAAAGTCATTGTTGGTGAGCTTCACAACGGAGCTGTTGATCACGTTGTCTGACGAGCGGTTGACGCCTGCGCTGGTGGCCAGATTAAGCGTTGGGAACAGCCGGGCGCGGTCCACTCCGACCAAGGCGCGGGCGGTTTCCACGCGGGCTTTGGCGGCTGCCAGATCATTGTTGGCTGCCAAGGAGCGCTCCACGAGTTGATTGAGCTTGGCATCTCTAAAGAGTTGCCACCACTTGTCCGGCAATTGCTCGGCACTCGTATCCCGTGTTTCCTTCCACTGGCTCCCGCCACTCGCAGCGGGCAGTTTGAAATCAGGGCCGAGCTTACATGAGCCGAGCAACAAGGCGATGGGGAGCAGCAACAAGTGATGGTTCATAGGGGCTTTGCGGGTCTCAACGTCCGGGGGACTCTAATGGCTAGTGAAATAATGGCGGCTCAACGGTCTGGCTTCACCTCCGTCAAATGCCACCTCCGACGTCTGAAGTAAGGCCCAGCCCCGATAAATTCAAGCCTTGTCTTCTTTGAGGGCGATGGCATTGGCGGCGGCGTGGGCGTGCGTGTGGGTCAGGCTGATTTGGATATCGCAGATGCCATGGGCCGTGGCATAGGCGGCGGCCGCGCCGTGAAGGCCGAGGGTGGGGGCCCCTCCAGGTCCATGAGTGACTTCGAGATCGAGCCAGTTAGCATGGGCACCGATGCCGGTGCCGAGGGCTTTGGCTACCGCCTCCTTAGCGGCAAAGCGGGCGGCGTAGTGGATCGACGGAATTTTTTTGGTATCGCAGTAGGCCCGTTCGGCAGGGGTGAAGAGGCGGGCGAGGATGCCTTCGCCATGGCGGGCGATGGCAGAGGCAAGGCGGGCCACTTCCACAACGTCGATACCGATGCCGTGGACGGTCATCTCAGGTCAGGCGGGTAAGTGGCCATGAGCTGGCGCATATCGCGGACGGCTTGGGTGAGGCCGACGCGCAGGGCGCGGGCGACGATGCTGTGGCCGATGTTTAGTTCTGAGAGATAGGGCAAGGCCCAGAGGTGGGAGATATTGGAGTAATTGATGCCATGGCCGGCATTGACTTGAAGGCCGGCGGCATGGGCGGCGCGGGCAGCGGCGGCTAGACGGGCAATTTCGTGTTCTCTGAGATCATCGGAGGCGTTGGCGAATGCACCGGTGTGCAGTTCGATCATGCTGGCACCACAGCGGGCGGCGGCCTCCACTTGGGGTAGATCCGGATCAATGAACAAACTCACCCGGATGCCATTGTCCTGGAGCTGGCTCACGGCATCAAGGGTTGAGCCAAAATTTCCGATGACATTCAAACCGCCCTCGGTCGTGATTTCCGCACGGTTTTCCGGCACCAGACAGGCAAAGTCCGGCGTCATTTCCAGCGCAAACGCCAGCATCTCCGCTGTCACACCCATCTCAAAATTCAGCGGCAGTGGCAACTCGGCGCGGATCTGCAGCGCATCAGCCTCTTGCATGTGACGGCGGTCGCCGCGGACGTGGATGGTCAGCGAGTCTGCACCACCTGCAAGCGCATCGAAGGCGGCCACCAAGGGGGAGGGTTCGGCGTTAGGAGCCTCAGGGTTGCGGGCATAACGAGCCTGGCGCAGGGTGGCGATATGATCTATATTGACGCCGAGAAGCAATGGCATGCGGGTCGATAGCGCGGGCGGCTCAATAACTGTTGCGGTAGCGCATGATCCCTTCGGCAATGCCGCGGGCGAGCCCGTCACGAAACCATGCAGATTTCATGCGGTTGCGTTCGCTAGGATTACTCACAAATCCGCATTCCACCAGAATCGCCGGGATCGTGGTGTTGCGTATGACAAAGTAGCGGGCAAATTTCACTCCGCGGTTGGGGCTCGGAACGCGGGCCGTCACTGAGGCATGGACGCATTGGGCAAGCTGCTGGCTTTGCGGCGTGCAGTAGTAGGTCTCCAAACCGCTGACGTCGCTCTTCCATGTGTAGTTGTAATGGACGGCTACAAAAATCGCGTCGCGGTAACCGTTGGCGAGGTTGACGCGTTCGGGCAGCGAGACAAAGTAGTCGCTGCGGCGGGTCATGACGGTGTTGATGCCGCGTTGACGCAGTTGGTTTTCCAAGCGGATGGCGGTGTCCAAGGCCAGATGCTTTTCGTACACTTGCCCCGATTGCCCCCCTCTATCATGCCCGCCGTGGCCGGGATCAATGACCACCGTGCGAAACCCCGCAGCTTGCGCGGCTGTCCCCACGGCGAGAAGAGCCAAAACCGTCATCCATTGCAAAATCTTTTTCATGGGTTGTGAGGCGTTGCAGATAGTTTGGAAATATTGATAATTTATAAAATTGTAAAGCGTTTTTTTTGGAAAAGTGAATTTTGCGGAGCTTGCTTTAGAACGTGATGGATGGGCGTTCGGAGAGTTTACGGAATTTGGCACGAGCGGCGGCGGCGGCCTTGGGATCATAGAGGATGCTATTAGAGACGCTGACACTGCCGTCTGGGGCGGTCATGAGGAGAGGATCGCCCTGGGGGCCGGACTTGTGGATGGCGCGATCGGCGAGTTGGCCGTCGGTATCGATCTGGCAATGAATCCAAGTATCCGGGCTCGTGAGGAAAAGCACATGCATGCGTTGGTTTTTATCGACAGTCACGCTGGGTTTGCGCAGGAGCAGAGCCTCGCCGAGCGAGTAGGTGCGGATTGGAAGGCCGCTGCGGCCATCGAGGACTTGGGCGTAGAGCTGGGATTTTTGATCACCACTGAAATTGAGAACCCGGAATTCGCGGGTTTTGCCGGAGCGGTCACCGATGCCTACTTTTTGTGTCCAATACGGGCGGCCCGGACTAACGGTGAGGAACACGCGGTTGGTGGTGGTGGTTTCGCCGTCGTGTCCGGGCATGCGGACCGTGGCGGTGGTGGCGTAGGTTCCGGGGTCGGTGAGTTGAAAAAGGGCGGAGAGGTCAACTTGGCGAGACAACGTTTGGCCTGCTGAAATCTTCAGGGTGCCAAAGCTGCTGTGACCTGTGGGGGTGGCCGAGTCGCCGTGAGTGTTGGTGATGACGAAGTCGAGCCACGGGCGTTGGGCCTCGCCTTGGAACACGATGTCGCGGCCAGCGTGATTGGTCACTGTGACGGTTGCGACAATGGGCTCACCGGAGAGGTATTGCGTCTTGGAGAGGCGCAGTGAGGTGGCAAGCTGGGCCTGGGCCAAGCCGGACACGGCGTGAACCACAGCAATGAGTCGGAAAAATGGCAGAGTCATCAACGGGCCGAATGTAATGACGGGGGTGGCCAAGTCAATCTAACATAACTAACCTCGGGCGGGTAGGCAGGGCGTTTGATGAGCAAGGCTGGGTTTGTCCAGATCCGTCGGCTTGACAGCAGCCGTCAGTGAGTCATCCTGTTGGGGACATGGCACATTTTCTTGATCCGCGCAGTGACTTGGTGTTCAAGCGGATTTTCGGTGAGCACCCGGAGATTTTGCGGAATTTTCTCAATGGGATGTTGCCGTTTTCGGACGAGAGCCAATACATCGCTTCGCTGGAGTATTTGCCCAGCGAGCAGGTGCCGGACATCCCGGTCATCAAAAGCAGCATCGTCGATGTGCGCTGCAAAGATGCTAGCGGCCGCCAGTTTATCGTGGAAATGCAGATGCAATGGACCGGCTCGTTTCTGCAAAGGGTGCTCTTCAACGCTAGCAAGGCCTACGTGCGACAGTTGGAAAAAAGCGAGAGCTACGATCTGCTCTGTCCGGTCTGGGGCCTGAGCTTGTTGGATGCCACCTTCGATCCCGATCCAGATGCCTACTACCATGACTATCAGATTGTGGAAATCGGCAACCCGCAGCGGGTGCTTGAGGGATTGCGCCTGATTTTCGTGGAATTGCCCAAATACCGTGAAACCAACCCGCAGGATGCGCGCAAACTGCGCTGGGCCTGGCTCAAATTCCTGCGGGAAGCTGGGGATGCGGGCAGTCAGGGGCATCTTTCAGTGGAAGAATTCAGCGCCCAGGTCGGGATCAACGAGCCGCTGCGTCAGGCCCTGGGCATCGCCGAGGAATGCGGTTTCACACGCGAACAACTCGCCCTCTATGACGGATTTTGGGACGCCGTGAGGATCGAGCGTAGCCTGCTGAGTGGGAAATTCGCCGAGGGGAAGGCCGAGGGGAAGGCCGAGACTTTGCTCGAGACGGCGGCGGGAATGAAAGCGGCAGGCATTGCCCCCGAGATCATCGCCCAGATCACCGGACTGCCGATTGAGCGGACTTAGAAGTCGGAGTCAGGGTAAAGCTGGTGGAATTTGATGGCCTCAACGGCGACGGCTGCGGTAGTGCCGAAAATGGTGTCGAGGGAGGCAGCGAGGGGGATTTGAGCGGCAGGACGCGAGAGGCCAAGGATGATCCGGCCATAGACCTGGGCACCGGCGAGGTGCTGGAGGAGCTTGAGTGAGATGTGGGCGGCATCCAGATTGGGAAACACCAGCACGTCGGCGGACGAGCGCGATTCCGCACCGGGCAGCTTGGTTTCTGCGGCTGTCGGGTCGATAGCCACATCAGCTTGCAGCTCGCCTTCGATCTCAATTTCGAGAAATTCGGCAGCGGCTTGCTCACGGGCGAGGGCGGCGGCGGCGGCCATGCGTTTGGCATCGGGGGTGCTGGCTGAGCCCTTGTTGGAGTGGCTGAGCATGGCGACATGTGGGGGGCGGCCGAGGAAGTGGCGGGCGAGCTTTCCGGTTTCGAGGGCGATGGCAGCGAGGTCTTCGACGGTTGGGTTGGGAATGAGACCGGTATCGGCAAGGAACAGGACGCCCTCGTTGCCGAGGTGCTTGAGGTTGGCACCCAAGATCAGGCTGGTGGCAAAGATTTTGGCGACATGAGGGAGCGGCTTGATCGTCTGAATCAAAGCTCGGAAAAAGGCCGCAGGCATCGATTGGTTGCCACCGACGATGGCATCAGCTTGCCCGTATTGGACCATCAAAGCGCCGAAATAATGCGGGCGGGCGACAATTTCCGCCGGATTGGCCGCTTGAAGCGTGCGGTAGCGGGCCATGTTTTCCATGCGTCGGCAGAACAGCCCGAAATCGGTGGCGGTGGGCGGATCGACGATATGGATGAAGGTGAGCGGGACTCCGTGTGCGGCGGCTAGGGCACGGATGCGATCGCGGTTGCCCAAGAGGATGGGGGCGACGGCTTCCTGTTTGACGAGGTGAGCAGCGACTTTGAGGATGCGGAGGTCCTCGCCCTCGGTGAATACGACGCGTTTAGGATGGCGGCGCAGTTGCTCGAGAAGGTGCTTGGTGACCACGTTCTCGGCTGGAAAATCTGAGGGGGAATCGGACATAGGGATGCTGGCGCTTGCGCCGTGCCGGAGTCTAGTATGAGATCGGGGGTCCGTTCAACTCCGATTCCCACCGAATAATTCCCCGTGCCAGCCGATTACCACAGCCATACCCCCTTGTGTCGCCACGCCGAGGGCGATGCCCATGCTTACGTCGATGCCGCCCTGGCGGCCGGTCTCAGCGAATTCGGTGTCTCGGATCACGCGCCGCTGCTGCCAGAACCGTTTGACGATTGGCGAATGCTAGAGCGCGAACTGCCGGAGTACCTCGGCTGGATCGAGCGGGCACGGACACACGCCAACGGGCGGCTGGCCATCCGCGCCGGGCTGGAATGCGACTGGCTGCCGGGCTGCGAGCCTTGGATTGAGCAACTCAGCGGCCGCCATCAGTGGGACTACCTGATCGGTTCGGTCCACTACCTGCCCGATGAGGTGGGCATCTGGGACTTCGACAATCCCAAATGGCTGGCGCGCTGGGCCGCCCTGGATCTGGAACGCATCTGGACCCATTATTGGAATTCTTACGCCGACATGGCCTCAAGTGGATTGTTCGATATTCTGGGCCACCCGGACTTGGTGAAAAAATTCGGGTTTGTACCGGCGGGAGATTTGGACCGGTATTACGAACCGGTGATTGATGCGGTGGCGGCCTCGGGCTGCGTGATTGAATTGAACACAGCCGGTTGGCACAAACCCTGCGCCCAATGCTATCCTGACCCACGGTTTTTGAAGCTGGCTTGCTCGGCAGGCATTCCCTTGGTGCTCTCTTCCGACGCCCATGCACCTGACCAAGTGGGCCGGGATTTCCCCCAAGCGATTGCCGTGGCCCGGGCCGCCGGCTATCAGGAAACCGTGCTGTTTGACCAGCGCCGCCGCCGCCCGGAAAAATTGCCTTAAGCCCGCCCGGCTAGGCAACGGCACTGCCTGGGGAGCGCAGGCGGCGCCCCTGTAAAAGCCGCTATCCCCTGTGATGTCCAGTTCGTAAACACTCTTCGGATAGACTGCCTGCATGTGCTTTGAAAGGGGAGTATCTCGCCAAAGGCCCTGGTTGTTCTTGATGCCGATCCCATCACCCTTGCGGCACGAAACGTATGATCCCGCTTCAGTCGATAGTTTTTACTGGATGTGAGCCGTGAACAATGTGCCAGAAGTTCGGCGGCAACGATCACTGGAAACTCAGGACTGAGAGTCAGCACCCTATCCCTCCCAAGGTGCTTGAAGGTAAGACCAATGATCATTTTCCGTTGGTGTATAAAGGACGTGTGCGTTCATGTTAGCTGAGAAAAATCCCGGCTCACGCCCTTTCCAGCCAGGGTTGTGATCGTGCCATTTAGTCGAATCCAGTTTGTCACCTTTAAACTCGTCGGTAGGCTCCGGGATAGGTTACCATTTTCCGCCCGGCGGCGGGTCAGCCCGCAGTGTCGCTTTGCAGCAAGCGAAGATGAACAAGAGTCCGAATGTGGGAAATAAATCAGGTGTTTTCATTGGGTCACGACGGGCCCACCGGCTGGATGACGAAATGATGTGGCTTGGGCTGGCAGGTGGCGTTGATCTGTGCTTCAAGCTCGTCACGTTGTGTTTGAAGACCTGGCAATTTCGCCTTTCGGCCATGAATCTGAGCTTCCCATAACGCTTGTCCGACGAGGTTTTTCTTAAAAATGAGAGCCAACACGTCACAAGCTTGGCGGGTGATCGGGCCGGCGCTCACCGCCATATTCCAGCCAGTGGCCAGTTCGAGGTGGGTGACGCTCGTTGCGGCTTGCCCGTCGATCAAGATATCATAACGGCCCTCCTTGAGGCCGGCCACTTTCAACTCGTAGCGGTTGAGGTCGTCGAGCAGCGGGGCGAGCTTCAAGGCTGGCATCGCCCGCTCATCCACCGGCATTGGCAGGCACTCGTCTGCCCGATCGAAGCTGAGTTGGTTCTTCTCGTACTTGACGTTGGTCACAGCACATTGCACCGCGCCCACCAGCTTGGCACTGAGGTCGGCGTTGACCTCGAGGGTTGCGCTGGACACCAGTGCCGGGGCGTGAAGTTGTTTTAATATGATTGAGGCCATCAGCGTGTGGCCGGTCGGACCTGGGTGGATTTCATCGCCGCCGCCGATGCAAGCACCCACATTCAAGGCATGTTCGCGGCGCATGATGGCCATATAGGGGTCGAACTGGTTGACAAAGGTTGCACCCTGTTTGGCTGCCACGTCCTTGAGGCCTTCGGCGAATTTGCTCAGCGCCTGGTTGCGCACGTCGCCGGAGGGATCGCCGCTGCGATTCTCTATCGGTTGTGGTGTGAGCAGCACGACACGGATGCCGTTCTTGGTGAGCGTCTTCGTCAGGTGTGTCTGGCTGCGGACATAGGTTTTGAAAATATCCTCGCGGAACGCCTCGTAATTGTGGTCGTTCATCCCGAAGTTGATAAACACCACGTTGGGCTTGAATGCCACCACATCACGGTTGAGCGGCTCGTCAACCGAAGCTTCAACAAGCTTTTGTTGGGCATCGCCTTCCGCCGCGAACATCTCCTTCTCGTCAGGAAACGAGCGCATCCGCAACCACGAGGTATCCCCGCCCCAACCGGAATTGAAAAAACTGAATTTCTGCTTTGGCAGACGCGTTACGGTGTAGGCTTCAATGTAGGTGGTGTATAGTTTTTGTTCGGTGATGCTATCGCCCAGCAACAGCACCCGCCCGCCCCCGCCAAGCGCAAACTCCGGCTCCCCCGCTAGCACTCCCTCCGCCAGGACGGCACATGCCAGCGCGCCTGCAATCATTAATTTTGTTAGTTTCATCGTGTGATAATGGGTTGTTGTGGAAAAGTTGCGTTATGATATCAGCGGAGCTTGAGGTTGAGCGAGCCGGGGCCTAGGTTTTCAAACGGGCCGACAGTGGGAGTGGCCGGATCCCGTGGCTTGCCAAAATAGTCTCTGTCAATTTTCAATGGTGATCCGTCCGGGTTCTCATAAGCCAGGCCCGAGACGCGAGATTTTCCTAACGTGTTAGTTGTCACCATAGCGGTGCTCGCCTTGTGCATCGCCTGCCCGAGCGTCAGATCAAGATAGATATGGTGCTCTTTTTCAGTGAGTTTGATCTTGGGATCGACTTCCGGCAGTGTCAGCGGTGTAGCCTCGTTGCGGCAGGGTCGGGCCCCATTGAAATAGGCGTTTCCGCCGGTTAGCAGGGTGAAGTTTCTAGCATCGTACACCCAGAGGCCGCAACCACTGATGCTCTTTTTGGGGTCGCCGGTCCACACGGGAGCATCACTGGGGAGTCCTTGTCCGACGAAAATATTGTTGAAAAAACGATTATCTCCGCCCTGCGTGATGGTCAAGCCAACGATAGCCGTCGAGTGCGGTTGCAAGTGGGGAGTGAGCCGCCCCATGTCATACCAATTGTCGATTTTTCCGGTTAGCAAATTGTGTGCATAGGATCCGCCCTCGGACATATCCCAGAGGCTTCGGTGTGACAGGAAGAGGTTGTTATCCACAAGAAACGGGCCGTGATTGACCTCCACATACATATCTTCCTCACTGTTATCATGGAACAGGTTGGAGGTGACTCGGGTGCCCTGAGCCATCCAGTCGAGCCACAGCCCGCGGTATGCCCGATAGACGTGATTGCCGCGAATCTCAGTATCAACCGCCCCGTGGAATTTGATGCCGGCCTGCTCGCAACCGTCGTACACCCGCCAGACATGGATATCATGAATTGTGTTGCCGATAATCTGGCTGAAGGCCGCGCCAAGACTGCCGACAATGCCCGTCTGGCCGCAGTGCGAGATGGTGTTGTTTCGCACAATATGATGCCCGATCGAGTCCTTGCTCCAACCGTTGTCCAGCCCGCGGCGGATCGTGCCTACGTAGCCCTCAGCCGAATTGGACGACTTGTTATCAAACTCGTCACCGTACTTGCCCAAGCTCAACCCACTGCAGGCCGAATCCGAAATGATGTTATCTTCGATGATCCAGCCCTTGCTCCAGTGGCTGCCGATCAAGCCGATCTGCTCCGCCGTCGGCGGGGCCCACGGGGTGGCAGCCTGGCGCATCATAAAGCCGCGCACGGTGAGAAAATTGCGGCCCGGTTTGTCCGGATAGAAAACCGTTTGGCGGACGTTGATTTCGACGAGTTGCTCGTTAGGGTCGATGGCCTTGAACTGCGCCCACAGCGTGGTTCCATCGTTGTCCACCTGGCCGAACCACCGGGGGGCCTGGCCGATGGGCTTGAGTACCTCGTCGAGTTTGGCGGCCTCGGCAAGCCATTCGCCATTCAGATAGACGGCACCCGTGTGATGCGCCCGGCCCCGGTCCCAGAACCAATCGCCGTGAATCAGGTCACTGTAGGGGTTGAAGGAACCGAACAAGGTGTTAGGCACACTCACCTTCCAGACGTCCTCCTGGACCTTGACCCATCCCTTGACCACTTCCGAGCCCTTGACCTCCACCTTCTCACCTGGAGCGGCTTGATAGACGATGCGCTTGGCGTCAGATTCCCCGCCGCGGGGCGGATTGACGCGTTCTCGATAGACGCCGGCGTGCACGGTGATGACGTCGCCCGCTTGGGCGAGGACGGCGGCGTGTTGGATCGTGCGCAGCGGGGCCGTTAGGGAGCCGGGCTGGGTGTCGTCGCCGGTGGTTGCGACGTGAAATTCGGCGGCGTGGATCGATGCGGACAGCAGTGCGACTAGGGCCAGAAGGGTGGATTTCATAGTGGGATAGGCATTGAAGAATTACCCCTTGCTCATTCCCGGCGGGGGCGCAAAGGGCTGCTCGGAAACGAGCCAGTCATCGTTTTTGTCGGTGAAGGTTTTTACCGCCCATTCGCTTGGCAACAAGGCCACCAACCAACCATTGGAATCGCGGGCCAGCACGCTGCCAAGCGATAGTCCGGGCCGCGCCTCGGGGGCAAGTGGGTCTCCTTCGAGCGGCCGCAGCCAGCGGGCGATGGACCAAGTGGCATTTTCCAGGCGGGTTTCGGCAGCATACTCGCCCTCGAGGCGGTATTGGAGCACTTCAAATTGGAGAGGGCCCACCGCGCCCAACAATGGTGCCTGGGCACCGCCTGAATCCAGCAATTGAAATTCGCTGGCCACGCCCTCCTTGAGCAATTGTTGGAGGCCATCGCGGAAGCGTTTGTATTTGGCGGTGCTCTTGTTGTGGAGATAGGCGAAGCACTCGGGAGCGAAGCGAGGTATCTCGTCAAACGCCACCTCCGGGGATGACGCCAGGGTGTCGCCGATGAGCAGATCGTAGTTTCCGACCAAGCCGACGACGTCGCCGGCGAACGCGTCGTCCACGGTTTCGCGGTCGCGGGCAAACAAACGCTGGGAATTGGCCAGGCGCACCCGTTCTCCGCTGCGGGTGTTGAGCACATTCATGTCGCGCTCGAATTTGCCGGAAACGATGCGGATGAAGGCAACCCGGTCGCGGTGTTTTGGATTCATGTTGGCTTGAATCTTGAACACGAACGCGGAGAATCCCGCCGCCGCCGGATCAATGCGCTGGCCGCCCCCGCTGGTGCGCGGCAAGGGCGGCGGAGCCAGCGCTAGGAACCGGTCCAACAGCAACTGCACGCCAAAATTGTTAGCCGCACTGCCGAAAAACACAGGAGTGAGCTTCCCGGCGAGCACCGCTGCGATGTCAAAGTCCGCACCGGCCCCTTCCAACAACTCGAGTTCGTCGCAGACCTGGCGGTAGGTGGCCTCTTCCATCGCATCCTTGACCGCCGGATCCTCGATTCCCTTCACGCTCACCGGAGCCCGGTAGGCACCGTGGACGGTTCGCTCGAACAAATGCACCTGCTTGTGCTCGCGGTCGTAGACCCCTCGGAAACGCGGGCCATCGCCTAACGGCCAATTGAGCGGGAAGGCGTGAATGCCGAGGACCGACTCCAACTCATCCAGCAAATCGAGCGAGGGCCGGGCCGGGCGGTCGAGTTTATTCATGAAAGTGAAGATGGGCACGCCACGGCGGCGGCACACTTCGAAGAGTTTTCGGGTTTGGCTTTCGATGCCCTTGCCGGCATCCACCACCATCACCGCAGCGTCCACGGCGGTGAGCACGCGGTAGGTATCTTCCGAAAAGTCCTTGTGGCCAGGGGTGTCCAGAATGTTCACCACGCAATCGTTGTATTCAAATTGAAGCACCGTGGAACTCACCGAGATGCCCCGCTGCTTTTCCAACTCCATCCAGTCCGAGGTGGTCGCCCGTTGATTCTTGCGGGCCGTGACGCTGCCGGCCAGCGTCAGCGCCCCGCCATAGAGCAGGAATTTCTCGGTGAGCGTCGTCTTGCCCGCATCCGGGTGGGAGATGATGGCAAACGAGCGGCGACGTTTCACCTCGCGGTGCAACGCGGGGACGGGACTGGCGTATGGGGAAAGCGACATGAACAAACAGGCTGCGGCGGCAGGCCGGGTCTAGCGTCGCGCGTCCCGCCGGGCAAGGCCAAACGCACAAGGCGGCTGGCGCTTGATGGCAGTGAGTGGGTCCGGGTGGCGGCGAGGGGTTTCAGCAATTCAGCGGCAAATCCTTGACAACCCGAGCCCGGTCTGTCATTCAAGGTCCCGCGCTTGGGGTATCCACCCAAGTGCGAAACCCCGACAACCTGACCCATGAAAATCAAGTTCTGGATTCCCCTACTCGTGATGCCGCTGGTGTTCGCCTCCTGCGATAGTCAAAAAAGTGCTCAAGCGGAAGCCGACCGCATGAACGCGGAATTCCAAAAAGAGGCCGAAGTCAAGAAGAAGGCCGCAGCAGCTGCAGCAGAGAAGGAGCGGGTGGCCGCCGAAGCCGCCGCCACCGCCGCCCAGAAGGCAGACGCCGCCAAGCGCAAAGCCGAGCAAGCCGCCAAGAAAGCTGCTGCAGCCGAAGCCGTTGAAGCCAAGAAGCCGATCGTCGTGCCCGTGCCCGACGCGCCGGCAACCCCGCCGCCCTGAGCAGGCTTTTTTTTTCGCAAGCCGCAGGCGACAGCCCGAAGACACTGGGGATGCATCAAATCCATCTCCAGAGTCTCGCAAAGAATATCTGACATCTTGTGCAACGGAGGTTTGGGGCGAAGCCATCGCTGCCACTTACTTGCCGATGCAGAAACGGCTGAAAATCTCGCCTAGCAAATCTTCGGTATCGACTCGGCCGGAGATTTCTCCGAGCGCCTCGAGGGCTTCTCGGAGGTCGATGGCCGCGAGCTCGGCGTCAGTGGACGGATCATCCAGCAGCTCGAGGGCGGCGAGCAGGGCGCGGCGGGCTGCCTGCAGGCACGCCTGATGGCGGGTGTTGATGGCGATGGCATGATCGCCCCACTCAGATTTATTGAAATGCAGTGCGTCGCGGATGGCCAGAGAGAGGTCTTCGAAACCTGAGCCGTTGGTGCAGGATAATCGCAGTGCCTGCACCCCATGCCATGACGCGTGCTCGCCCAGATCACTCTTGTTGAGCAGCAGCAGGCGGGTGGTCTCGGTCGAAATCCGCGCCATGGCGGGTGGCCTCGGCAGACTGGCGTCGGCCAATTCCAGCAAGAGATCTGCAGTTTCGAGCTGGCGTTGGGTGCGTTGGATGCCGGCGGCTTCGAGGTGATCACCGGCCTGGCGCAGGCCGGCGGTATCGATGATGCGCAGCGGAATACCATGGAGGCTGATGGATTCCTCGATGGTGTCGCGGGTCGTGCCAGCCGTCTCGCTAACGATGGCACGCTCGAAGCCGAGCAGGCGGTTGAGCAGGCTGGACTTGCCGACGTTGGGGGGGCCGAAAATGACGGTCCGGGCACCTTCGCGCAGGAGTCGGCCCTGATCGGCGGTGGCCAGCAAGGCGTCGAGAGTGGCGATGACGGAGGAGACGCCATTCCGCAGGCTCACGCCGGTGTCGGGCAGGATATCCTCGTCGGGAAAGTCGATCCAAGCTTCGAGATGGGCGAGGGTGGCGAGCACTTCATCGCGGGCCGCAGTGGTGCGGCGGCCAAGGACGCCCTCGAGTTGGCTTCGTGCCGCACGCAGGGCGAGGCGGGTTTGTGCTGAAATGAGGTCCATCACCCCTTCCGCCTGGGTTAATTCCAGCTTGCCATTGAGAAACGCCCGCTGGGTGAATTCGCCCGGTCCTGCCGGTAGCGCCCCACAGGCGAGGAGACGGGCCAGCACTTCGCGGGTTATCAGCATCCCGCCGTGCCCGCTGAACTCGACAGAGTCCTCCCCAGTAAAACTGTTAGGCGAACGGAAAACCACCATCAGACCGTCATCCAATACCTCACCCGCGTCATCCAGTATCCGGCAATAATGGGAAGCGCGCGGCCTCATCCCAGAGGCCCGCCCACCGGTGGCCAGATCAGCCACCGCGAGCGACTCAGGCCCTGAAAGCCGCACCAAGGAAACCGCGCCGACACCCGATGCCGTGGCGACTGCCGCGATGGTGGTGGGGCTTCCGGGCTGGCTGGCGTGAGGATGCATTCTGGGTGTCAGGCGGAGGGGCTGGCGAGCACCGCGTCCAACACCGCCAGGCAGCGGGCATTCTGCGCAGGGGTGCCCATGGAAATGCGGATCCAACCCGGGAGTTTGTAGCTGCGCATGGCCCGCACAATCACCCCTTGCTGGAGCATCTCACGAAACACCCGGTCGCCGTCGCCTACCTCGATGAGCAGGAAATTCGCCACGCTTGGCACGTACTGAATGGCTCGGGCATCCAGCGCCGCCTGATAGAACGCAAGCCCTTCGCGATTCACGGCCCGGGTGCGTTCGATGTGCTCGGTGTCGGCCAGCGCGGCGAGTGCGCCGGCCTGGCCGATGGCGTTGACATTGAATGGCTGGCGGGCCTTTTGCAGCAAGGCGGCGACAGGTTTTGAGGCGAGGGCGTAGCCGACGCGCAAGGCGGCGAGGCCGTGGATCTTCGAGCAGGTGCGCAGCACACAGATGTTGCGGCCTTCACGGACGTACTTCAAGGTGTCTAGCGGCACATCGAGAAATTCAAAATAAGCCTCGTCAAACACCACGACCACGTGCTCGGGAACCCGTTCCATGAAGCGGTCGATGGCCGCCTGGCCCACCATCGTGCCGGTTGGATTATTCGGGTTGGCAATGAACAGCAGGCGGGTGAGGGGCGTGATGGCATCGGCCATTGCCTCCAAATCGTGAACGAACCCCGGGTCTGCCACCTCCACGTAGGTCGCGCCGAACAGGGTTGCCATCAGCTTGTACACCACGAAGGCGTGCTCCGCCGCAATCAACTCCGCCTCCCGGTTCAAAAATGTGTGGCAAAGCAATTCAATGATCTCGTTGCTTCCATTGCCCAGCACCACCTGCTCAAGCTCCAAATCCAGCCCCTGCGCAATCGCATGGCGCAGCCGATAGCCCGCCCCGTCCGGGTAAATGTGCGCCTCGTCGAGCGCTGCCGCCATCGCCAGCTTCGCCTTCGGCGAGGGCCCAAGCGGGTTTTCATTGGATGCCACCTTGACGATGTCGGCGGGATTGAGGCCCAATTCGCGGGCGGTTTCGTCGATTGGTTTTCCTGGCTCGTAAGCCACGAGATCGCACACAAAGCGGTTGGCGTAGTGATCAATGGTCATTTCCGGACCCACCCTAGTGGCCCTATCTCACGTGTCAATGCTAGCAGATGCTTGAAGGAAATTGCGAAGAAATCTGAACTATTTCTCGACCACCCAGCTCAGCCCGCTATCCTTTGGCAGCACATCCCCATGAGTCTCCTGTTTTTCAAACGATTGCTGGCCAACCCCATCCAGGTGGGCTACCTCGTGCCGAGTTCGCCGTTTTTGACCCGCAAGACGGCCAAGCGCATGGATTTTTCTCAGCCCCGGGTGGTCGTCGAACTCGGGCCGGGTGAAGGATGCCACACCCGGCAAATCGCCCGCCGGATGGGCCCGGCCTCCAAGCTTATTCTCGTCGAGTTGGACGAACATTTTGTTGAGCATTTGATGAAGCAATTTTCCGGGGACGCCCGGGTGACGGTGGTGCATGGGGATGCGCTGCACCTGCCTGAGACGCTGGAACGGCACAGCTGCAGCGAGCCCGATTACATTGTTTCGGGCATTCCCTTCACCATCATGGAGCGCCAGTTGCGAGAACAATTGCTCGCCAGCATCGCCCGTGCCATGGGACCGGAGAGCGTATTCATCACCTATCAATTTTCTCTGCAACTTTGCGAGCACGAGCTCTTTGACCTCAAGCGCAGCGAGCGTTGTTTGTTTAACGTGCCGCCACTCAACGTCCTCGAACTTAAGAAATCCCTCTTCGCGATGCAGTAAGGATGGGTGGCCGGGGACCATTGCCTGTTGCTCAGAACTCCTGAACTAAACATTTGGCAAGGGTCGGTCCACCCGCAAGCCCCTGCAAAATTAGTTGATGGATCCGGCCGATTCGAGCCGTTTAACGGATGGACGTGAGCCCAAACCGGGCGCTCCAGATTCTAACACACCTATACATATGCGTGGCTACATACGATCATCGATTCTCCTAACATCAGTTTTGATATCGCTTGCCTTGGGGGCCGGAGCGCGGGGTGAGGTGGTGGATTTTGGTGCTGCGGAGTGGATTTGGTCCCCACCTCCGGCAGGGGCCACGGCCTTGAATCAGCCAGCTGGCTCGGCATGGTTTCGCAGCAGCGTGACCGTGTCTGAGAAGGCGCAGATTCGTTCTGCGCAGTTGCTCATCACAGCGGACAACCTCTACACCGTCTTTCTCAATGGCCAGTATGTCGTCGAGAGCGAAGCGGATCCCAATGCCTGGAACCGGCCCAAGCGGCTAGACGTCGCCCCTCTGCTGGCGGCCGGCCACAATGTCATCGCCATCGAGGCGGTCAACACCGCACCGGGACCAGCCGGTCTGCTGGTGCGGCTCGTCGTCGAGTTGATGGACGGTGGAACTGCCGAGCTGCTAACAAACCCAACCTGGAAATGTGCCACTGAGGAGCCGCCTAACTGGCAGCAGCCAGCGCTCAATGACCAAGCGTGGGCGGTGTCTATCAGCTTGGGGGCCGTCGGAGCGCCACCTTGGGGCAAGTTTGCGTTTCATGCGCCACTGGAGCCTGCCGGCAACCGGGAGCGAGGTGGTGAACCCGCGCCTCCGGCCGACTTTGTTTGGCCTGAGGCGGTGGCCTTTGTGGGGGATGATTGCAGTCTTTACCGGCCGACGGGAGGCACCGGCAACAGCTACGACAGCCTGTCGGTGACCGTGTTTAATCCGCGCGATTCCCGGGCGTTTCCCGAGCACGACCTGCCCTCTCCGATGAAGGTCGGCCACAAACTCTATCTCTTGCAACCCGCCAAGCCGGGAACGGCGCCGCTACCGCTGCTCGACGCCGGCCGCGGGGCGCTTGGCTCGCCTTCCGTCTCGTTCGACGGTCGTTGGATCTATCTATCCATGGCCCCCGCCGGCGAGGGGTTTTTCCATATCTATAAACTGAGTGCCGCGGGCGGTGTGCCACAAAAACTAACTGACGGACCGTTTCACGACATTGACCCCTGCGAATTGCCCGATGGCAGAATCGTGTTTACCTCAACGCGTATCGGCACCTTTGAGGAGTATCACAATCCGCCGTCACGGGCGTTGTTCACCATGAAAGCCGACGGCCGCAACATCTCCGCCCTTACGAACACCATCGTCTTCGACAATGAGCCCGAGGTGCTCGCCGACGGCCGCATTCTGTTTATTCGCTCTGACAATTTTTTTGGTCGTGGCAAGGTTGAGACATTGTTGCACGCGATCCATCCGGACGGCACTGCGGGGGTCACTGAGTTTGGTTTGGATCTGGGTCCGGAGTACGGCGAGCGCCTGCGTGCCTTCAACTGCGGCAGCCCGGCTCCGATGGCCGATGGACGGGTTGCCTTTCTAACGGAATCTGGGATTGCGGTGGGCCGCCCTGGATCGGGAACCGGGGAGTTGCTCCACCTGCAAGTGGCAGCCGGTGATGTGGCGGCGATGCCGGACGGGCGTCTGTTGTGCAGTCTGCCGGGCCGGGCGAAATTTGGCAAGCGGGGCCGTGTGGCGGGTTCGAGCGTTCCGGCGACGAGTTATCACCGCCTGGCGGTCGTCGATCCAAGCAAGGCTGATGCCAAGCCTGTGGTCATCTTTGATTCGCCGGATGCGCCGTTGCACTCGCCGGTGTTCCTGGGTGCCCGCCAACGCCCGCCGCTCCTGCCTGACAATGTGGACCCGCTCGTCGCCGCCGCTCCTCATCCCACCGGTGTCTTGGTTTGCCAAAACGCGCGCTTCACCAAGAATACCACAGCGGGTTGGCCGCATGTGCGTGCCGTCCGGGTACTCGCTAGCAAGGGCCTGACCCTGCGCTCGTCCCATTCGTATATCGTACACGCCGGGAGTGAAGTCACTGAGTTGGGTACTGTGCCGCTGGCGGCGGACGGTTCGTTCGCCGTGGAGGTGCCCGCCGACACCCCGATTGCCTTTCAGGCGGTCGATGGCGAAGGCCGTTCCGAACTCAATGAAATGTCCTGGATCTTTGTCCGCCCCGGAGAATCCCGCAGTTGCGTCGGCTGCCATCAACCCCGGCAGTTGGCCCCGTCGGTGCCCTTGCAAAGCGTGCAGGCGTTGCGGGTCAAGCCTCTGGCGTTGCTAGGCACGGGCGACCCGCTAATTTTCCGCGGCAACAACGCGGCGGTCACTGGCATGATGGAGTTGCAGTTCGATCGCTACCGGCAAGTCGCAGGGATCAACCGCCACAGCGACACCTCCGATCCCTCGGCCACCGGCCATCAGGAAGTCGCCTCCCTCATCGCCCGCTTGCAGCAGCCCGATGCCGCCCTCAAGCTTGGTGCCATCCAGCGCCTCGGCCTGTTCCGCAATCGCAGTGCCGCCCCGGCCCTGGCAAAATGCCTCCACGGCCAACCCCGGGAAGTGCGCGTCGCCGCCGCCATCGCCCTCGCCGCTTGCGGCACTCGCGAGTCTTGCCCACCCTTGATAGAGACCTTGCGGGACCCAGACCCGCCGGTCGCCAGCGCTGCGGCAATCGCTCTGGAAAACCTAACCGGGACACCGCCGCCTGCTTCGTTGCAAGCGGGCACTTGTCAGGCCGATGCGTGGCAAGCTTGGCTGCAGGCGAATCCTTGGGATTTGCTAGAAGCCGGATTGGTCAAACGCCTGGCGGGCAAGGATCGCGATGACGTCCGCAAGGCGGCAGTGGCGCTGGGGCACGTCGGCGCTGCCGCTGGCTGCCGCGCCCTGCGTGAGTATGTGACGCACGAACGGGAGAATAATCCGTTGCCACAATGGCACAACAGCCACGGCGGCGACAGCGCACGCTTCAATTCGCCCGCTGACGTGAATCCGCGCACGCTGCAAGCAGCAGTGCGTGCCCTTGGCTGGCTGGTTGACGTGGAAGCGGTGCCGCTGCTTGCCGAGACGCTTCGCCGGAACTTGGACCCGAAAACCGCGAATTTGTTTTTAGCTGAGGCGGCGGTGGAGGCGCTGGGGCACATTGGCACGCCGGAGGCGGTGGCGACCTTGATCGATGTCTTTGCCAAATTGCCGCCTTACCCGGATTACACCCGTTGGTATGGGGATCACGATGCCCTGATCGCCTGCCACTCGTCGCCGGTCCATGCCTATATCATTGAAGCGCTCGACGCACTGGGCACCACAAACACGGTCACTATTGTGCCCGCACTCATTCGCTCGGTGCCGACCGATCCGGACCGGGCTCTCTTGCCTGGCAACGATGATTACGAAACCCTGGTGGGCCGGGTCATCCGCCGCAGTGGCCAAACCAACGCCGTGATCGATACCTGCCTCGCCATCCTTGGCGATGCCCAGGCCACCCAACAACCGGACGTCGCCAAGGCCATTGCAACGGTCCACGGCGCTTGGGCCGGCACCCCTGACCCTCTCAACCGCGCCGCACAAATCCTTTCCCTTGTGTGTCGCGATCGCGCTTACGAGCCTCGCTTGCGGGCGGCATTGCTGCGCTATTGGAACCAGCCCGTGGACATCCGGCGGGTGTTTGATACCGGTATTCCTGTGGTCAACCAATTGCCAACCCGCCATTGGGTCGCTTTCTTCCTGG
The DNA here is from genome assembly GCA_903827375.1 of Akkermansiaceae bacterium. Lineage (GTDB taxonomy): Bacteria > Verrucomicrobiota > Verrucomicrobiia > Verrucomicrobiales > Akkermansiaceae > Luteolibacter. Next base: position 8,276 of record CAIKHZ010000040.1, on the reverse strand, counting down.
CTCGCACACTCGGCAATCTGGGCGACCCCCACTCGGTGGAAACCTTGGTCGAACTGTTGGAGAAATCCCCGCCAGAAGCCGCCAGTGGCCGCCCCGATCCCCTCGGCCCCGGCGTGTTGTTCTTGCACAACGACCTGACCCCATGCTGGCGGGCCGAGGTGGCTTGGGCCCTGGGGCGCCTCGGTGACGGGCGGGCACGGCCGGTCCTCCTCAAAACCATCACCAACCTAGAAAATGCGACCGATACCCGTTACGCCGCCGCCATCGCCGCCGGCAAACTCGCCGACAGCGCTGGCCTAACGGAGTTGCACCGTCTCGCCGCCGATTACCCGGAAATCTCGGTGCGCCGCGCCCTGCTCATGCGCTGAGAGAGTCCGCTTTGCCGTCGAGCCGCAGGGAGAAGCTGCTGTCTGAGGGGTGCCAATGAGCCTTTGTTAAAACGGGCTAACAAAGAAGCAGATTCTTCATGCCGGCGGTGCCGACGGCTCAGTTGGCCTGAGGAAGATTGAGACGATGCCAGCCAGCACCAACAACCCGCCAAAGACGCAAACAATGGCTGCTCCGCTTGGCAGGTCCTCGTAAAACGAAATCATCAACCCGGTCACGCCGCCGACGAGTGAGAGCACCACCCCGATGGCCAGGCGGGTGCCGAAGCGCTGCGCAGTGAGGATGCCGCATACGGCCGGGACGATCAGATAGGTGAATACCAGCAACACGCCGACGATTTGCACAAAGCTAGTGACAACCAAGCCGAAGGTGGCATAAAACAGGAAATCCCATAACTTCACGGGCATGCCGGAGGCAGCCGCTTCGGCCGGAGCGAAGGACAGCAGCAGGAAGCGTTTACGCAGAAACCAGTGGAACAGGCCGACTCCAACAAACAGCCCGAGGGTGCGGAAAATTTCCTCCTTGGTGACTAGCAGGATGTTTCCAACAAGCATGTTCTTGATCTGCTCGTCGCCTTCCGTCGAGTAACTCAACAGAATGACCGAGGCGGCGGCGGCCACCACATAGGCGATGCCGATGATCGCCTCTTGCGGCACCTCGCCGTTGCGTTTGCCGGTGAAGGCAAACAGGGCTGCCGCCAGCAGCGTGAATCCAAGAGAAATCCAGAACGTCAGGGGACTGTCCGGATCCATGTGTTTCATCGCGGCAAAACACACGCCCAGAGAGGCCATTTGCGCCATCGCTATATCAATGAAAATGATTCCTCGGCGGACGACGTGCAGGCCAAGATACACTAGCAGACCGGGCAACAATACACAGGCCACAACCGGCCACATCATGACTTCCCACATGCTGTTAGTTTTTGAGGGCTGTGGTTAGGCGAGTGACCAGCACGTCGATCAACTCGACATAGGTCGCGGTGTTAGGCAAGCCGTCCGGGTACTGCGCGGCATCCACGACGTGGGCTCCGGTGGAGGATGCCACCTTGGTGGCAATTTTTCGGTTGTGATAGGGCTCGACTAGGATGGCTTTGATTTTCTCCGCTTTGATTTTGCCGATCACTTCGGCCAAATGCGACGGTGAGGGCGGCACCCCGGGTTTGGGCTCGAGGAAGACGTCAACCTCGAAGCCGAAGCGATGGGCGAAGTACAGCCAGTCGTCATGATAGGCGGCGAGGTGTTGGCCGCGGAATGGCAGCAGCGCCTTCCCCCATTCCTGAAGTTTGGCATCTATCGTGGCTTCGAATTTCTTGTTATTGGCGGTGTAAGTAGAGGCGTTGGCCGGATCCGCCGCGCTGAAGGCCCGGGCGATGTGTGCGGCAACCGCTTTGGCAATGATCGGATCGACCATGAAATGCGGATTGCCCGATGCGTGAACGTCGCCAGCAGCGCGGCTGAGGGTGGCGGGCACATCGAGCAGGCGGATTCCCTCTGAGGCTTGGACGCGGCCGATAGCGCCGGTGTCGAGTTTGGGATTGCGGGCATTTTGGAGGAGAGGCGGGAGCCAGCCGACTTCGAGTTCAGCGCCGCCCTCGATGAGGATATCGGCGCTGCGCAGTTTGACGACAAAGCTGGGCCGGGCATCCACAAAGTGCGGATCTTCGGTGGGCTTCGCCATCGAGGTGATGTCCACATGGTCACCCCCAATTTCACGGGCGATGGCCGCGTAATCAGCTAGAGTGGCCACAACATTGAGCTTGGCCCGCGCCGTGCCGGTGACGGCGGCGAGGACGGTTAGGAGGATTGCGATGCTTGGTTTCATGGAGGTGTTAGGTTGCTAGATAGTTGATTTAGAATTTGTGGGCACCGTGAGCGCCGAGGGCGAGTTCATACATCAGGAAGAGCGAGTTTTCGTCGCGGCTTGGGAGGAATGCGTTAGACTGAAGTCTGTCGTAGTTGTATTGGAGGCGGAATTTTGAGAACTCCGAGAGATACCAAGTCAGATCGGTGGAAACGCGGCTGCGGCTTTGGCGTTGTGGATCGTTGGTGACGTCCGACGTCTGCATATGCATGTAATCCCCGCGCAAGCCGGCTGCCCAACCCTTGTAAAAGCCCCAAACGACTTGAGAGTAAGCTCCCCAGTCATGGAAGGTTTCTGCGATGGCAAAGGTGTTATTGAGTCCCTGGCCAGCCTCAAATCTGCGGACCATCGCCTCGCTCTGCCATTTTACATACGGCCAGCCGCCTTCGGCGTTGGAGGGTTTCCATTTGTAAAACAAATCGGCGCCGTAGATTTGGGTGGAACTGGTGTAGCCGGTGTCATTGGGCCCGAAGGCCGCGGACACACCGCCAAGGAGCGTCTGCGTGGATGTTAGATCAACCGAGGCTTCGAGGCGTGGAGTGATCACCAGATCGGATAGTCCGTCGGTTTGTCGATTGATGGTTGATCGATCGAAGAAGGTGCCGGTATCACCCGGGTTGCGGAAGGAATAGCCGGTGCCGCCTTGGCCGTTTTGCAGGGCCAAAATCGCTTGGGCATAGAAGGGCAGCGGGATGACCCAGGCGAGTTGGGCACCGACACCGCGGAGGCCGTCTGGACCGAGCAACAGCCCTTGGACGAGTGGAGCATCGACAAAATCCCAGGTGTGTGGATGGGTTGGATTGATGCGGCCGAACTGGGTGAAAAACTGACCGGCTTTAGCTTGGAAGCCAAAGGGAAGGTCGGTGGTTTGGCCGAAGGCTTCCTCGACTTCGACCTGGGTTTGATTGTTATTGTCGAGTTTGAAGACGATATTTGCGAAGCCTTCGAAGAACGGGTCCACGGCACCATCGAGGGCGAGTTCGACGTTGCGGGCGTTGAATCCTCGTTGTTGGGGGTCGTGGTCGCCGACTTCCAGTGAGCTTAGATTCGGGTCGGTGGAAGCCGCACCCGCGATCACCGCATCAAAAGAAATGTTCAGATAACTGCCCTTTGCCGCTCCGCCGCCGAGTAGGCCGGGGGACGGCAGTAACCCGGCTGACGGGCCGCTGGCCGGGCCATCGGTCACGATGGATGGATCGGTGGTGGGAAACGCAGCGCCCGCCGTCGCAGGGGCGCTTGGCGGTTGCTTGCCGGGCGGGGGCACGGCCTTGGCCTCTGGCACGAGTGACGGATCGGTGGTGGGAAATGCCGGTGATAGGTCCGGAGTTGCGGCTTTGCTGGGGGTCGGTGGCGGCTGTGCGGGCGAGTCGGGACTTGCCGGCTTCATGGAATCGATGACCGTTTGCTGGTCGGCGATTTGTTTTTTAAGGGCGTCGAGTTCGGCTTGGTGGCGGGTTTGCTGGTCTTGGAGGGCCTTTTGCATTCCAAGGAGTTGCTGCTGAATCTCTTCGTTGGACGGGGCCGGGGTCGCGGTGGATTCTGCCAGAAGATGGCCAGGAAGTAAGATCGTAGTTAGAAAAACAGCTAGAATTCTGTTAGGTATCATAAGAGTGATGGGTTGGATTGATGAACGCCGCAGGCTGCGCGCATTCAGGTAGAGCGGCGGAACCAACGGGGTTCCGGCGTGCGAATTCGGCCTATCAGACAAGTGGTGGCGGCCCGTGTTCGAGCAAACTGCCACATAAATGCACCGGCATCGAGCGCCGGGCATCGGCCGCCGAGGGAACGATGTCAATGAAAACCGGCATGAAGCGCGGTGCGTTCATTGGGGCCACGAGGGGTTGCTCGATGAGGCCCGATTTAAAGTCGGTCGCCAGGCAATGGTGGTCGGAGTCGTGCGAGGACAGGTGGAAATGCCCGTGCATTTCCGGTGAGGACGCAAGCATCGACAGGAGCAGGACCTGGACGATGGCAAGCCACACCAAGGGCACGCAAACGCGCCGCATGTGGTGTCGGACTTGGCTGTTAGTCATGGCAACGGGTTGCCTAGCCCACACATGGCAGCTAGGCAAATATTATTTTTTGGTCCATTTGATTGGTCCACGAAAATGGGCGGGAAGCGAAAGCCTCCCGCCCATGGATTGGAGAATGAAGAAGTGAGGGTTACTTGGCGGGTTCGGGTCTTGGGCCACGGCCCTGAGGGCGCATATCCTTGAGTTTTTGTTGTTGCTCAGGAGTGAGGATCGTGGAGATTTCTTCGAGTTGAGAGGTGAAGTAATCGCGCATGGCCGTCTTGTCGGCGTCAGTGAGATTTTCAAAGCCCTTGGCCATGAGTTCCTTGATTTTGGCGGCGTTTTTCTCGTAGATCGCCTTGATCTTCGCTTGTTGATCGGCGTCAAGTCCGAGTTGCTCGGTCATGAATTTGAGCCGGGCCTCCGGGTCCATGCGGCGTGCGCCGCCTGGGCCGCCGGGGCCGCCTGGACGGGCAGCGGGTGGGGGATTGGCGCCCGGAGCTGGATCTTGGGCGAGAACGGAACTTTGGCTGGCGAAAAGAGTCGCGGCCGCAATGGTCAGAGCAAGTGTGAACTTTTTCATACTCGGGCTAAACCTTCGGGCAGCGGAAGAGTTGCGAGGGAAATTCAGGTTTTTGCCGAGGGGCATGTCCGGAAGGACGGCTCAGTCGCTGGTCGGCAGGCCCAGCAACTCGAGGAGGCGCTGGAGGTCGTCGTTGCCGTAATATTCGATCTCGATGCGGCCCTTTTTAGGTGAGTGCTGGATGGCGACGTGGGTGGCGAGATGGGCCCGCAGGCGATTGGTGATGGCGCGGATCTGGACATCGGCTTCTCGCAGGGCGGCGGACTTTTTGGAGTCGCCGGAGTCGCCTAGGGATGAATCAGAAGCGGAGAGCAGGGATTGGACGAATTTCTCGGTGGCTCGCACGGTGAGTTGGCGGCGCAAGATCTGAGAGGAGGCGAGCAGTTGGACTTCTTGATCCTTGAGCGAAAGTACCACCTTGGCGTGGCCCACGGACAGGCTCTTTTTGGCCACCATGATTTGGATGTCGGGGTGGAGGTCGAGCAGGCGCATCGCATTGGCGACGCTGGCACGGTTTTTGCCGACGCGGGTGGCGATTTCCTCCTGTTTGAGGAAATATTCCTTGGCGAGACGGACGTAGCCAGCGGCTTCCTCCATGGGGTTGAGGTCTTCGCGCTGGATGTTTTCAATGAGCGCCATTTCGAGCACATCGCGGTCGGACGCCTCGCGTTCGATGACCGGGACGGTGGCGAGGCCGAGTTTGTGAGCGGCGCGCCAGCGGCGTTCGCCGGCGATGAGCTCGAAGGTGCCATTGACGGGGCGGACGATGAGCGGTTGGATGATGCCGTGCTGGCGGATCGATTCGACCAAATCGTCCAGCGGCGCTTCAAAAAACTGGGTGCGGGGTTGCAGCGGGCTCGGCACCACCAGATGGTGAGGCACGTCGCGCACTCGCTTCAAATCTTCCGCAGAAACAACGCCATCGGCCTCTGCAGCGGCGGGGTGTTTGCGGATGAGGGCTGCGAGTCCTTTGCCGAGTGCTTGTGCCTGTTTAGCCATGGGGGCAGGAGCAGTAGCAAGATGATCGGGGAAATCCAAGCGGAATTGCTGCGGGCTTGACGGATCGCCCTCAGACGGGCATGCAGGGGCTGTGAAAACGCAGGAATTTTTGACGGTTGTGTCGCTGGCTGCCTGGCTGGCTGCTGAGGCCCTTGCGCAGAAACCCCCGGTGGCCCCAACGACCCCAACGCCTCCGGTGGCGCGTGCCGGGGCAGCGGTGCCACCTCCGGCGGTCAGTGCACCTGCGGAGGTGCTGGCATCGGCGGTGGCGGCGGTGGACAAGCTCGGAAGTGATGTGACGCGGGGAAATTACGCGGTCGCTATTGAGCGGATGAATCCGCTTTGGAAGGAGCGCATGGCCAATCAGACGAAGGGCGGCATGGCGGAGGTGCTGAGGCAGATCGAAGGGGCGTCCAAACGCATGACTCAAGAGGGGGTGAGCATCATTTCGTCGGTGCATCAAGGCGCGCCCCGCTCGTTTGAGGTCGGCGCAGATTCGAAGGTCGAGGTGGTGAAGGGCGAGGAAGTCGAAATTCAGATTTTTACCAAGTGGCTGGTACTGGTGCCAACTCTAACGAAATACCGCTTATTGCTTCAAGGTGAGCCCAAGCCAGTGGTCATTGAGAAGACCGGTTTTCAGGTGGCGGTTTCCGACAAGGGGAAGAACGATTGGACCTTTATTGACGGCTCGGGACTGACGGTGAGCGCGTTGCGGCGGCTCTATCTCACATTGCCGTTAGACCTGGAATTGCCACCCATCCAAGAGCGCAAGGCTGCTGATGCCCATTGAGATATTCAACAAGTCTGAAAAAATGAAATCCGGGTCGGAAGAGCAAATCCTGTATCGCAAGTTGTTGGGATTGTGGCAACGCGGTCAGAGCCATCTTTGTGAAGTGCGGGGATCTGCGATTCACGGCCGCGGGGTGTATGCCACCTGCTTCATTCCCAAGGATGCGCCGATCATCGAGTATCTGGGTGAGCGCATCGACAAGCGAGAAAGCCAGCGCCGGGGCACCCGGCAACACGCGAAATCTATCAAGACTGGCGATGCCGCAGTGTATATCTTCACGCTCTCGAAGCGCTATGACATTGATGGGAATTTCCCTTGGAACACGGCCCGCCTCATCAATCATTCGTGCAATCCAAATTGCGAGGCTTGGATCGTCGGTCGCAAAATCATCATCCATGCCTTGCAGGATATCCAGGCAGGCGTTGAGCTCACGTTCGACTACGGCTTTGACGTCGATTGTTACGCGGACCATCCCTGCCTGTGCGGCGCTGCCAACTGCAAGGGCTACATCGTTAGCCGCCAGCAGTGGAGTGATCTGGACCAGCGCCTCAACCTGGAAAAGAACGGTCATTCCAAATGATTCTGTTCGAACGAAGTTAGGCAATCCTGAGCGCTGGGACCTCCATAAACTGGGAGGTTGACGGCTGAGGGATTTTCGAATAACTCCCTTTTACACCCTGTGACAACCCTTTTTGGAAGCCACGGCAACCCTGTAAATTGATCCGAATAACCCCCCAGAATATTGCCATGAAACCTAGAAATATCCCCAAGATTCTCGTTTCCGCCATCGTGGTATGCCTTTCAGGCTCAACGTTCGCCTCCGATTGGAACGGCTCGACGAGCGCCAATTGGAACGATAACGCCAACTGGTCTGGTGGTGGCGGCACGAATGGATCCAACGCGGTCATCAACGTCAATTCTCCCAATATTGCCACGATTTCAGGTAACATTCCCGGAAGTCCGGTGGATATCATCATTGGCACAGGCGGCGGCACCAACGGTACGCTCAATCAAACGGCCGGCAATGCCTATACCGGCAGCGGCAACTGGATGTTTGTCGGCATCGGCGGCGGCACGGGCACGTACAATCTCGCCGATGTCACGACTGCCGGTGGCGGCGCGACTGGATTTGGACAGGGAACCGGCAACATGTATGTCGGTGGCCGCCTCTACATCGGTGGTGTCGGTTGGGGCACTTCAGGTGGCAACGGCACCGTCAACGTCAACACCACCGGCACGTATGCCATGGGCAATGACCTGGCCGTCGGTGTGGGCTCCGGCACAGGTGTGATGAACGTCGATGCGGGAACGATCACGACAGGTGGATGGAATTTTGTAGGCAAAAACGAAAACGGCAACAGCGCTCACGGGATTCTGACGATGAACGGCGGCACCTTGAGCAATACCGGCCGCACTTACATCGGTGAGTCGGGATGCACCGGGGTGATGACCCTTGCCGGCGGCAGCTACAAGAATGTAAACAACGAAATCATAGATATTGGTGACGGTGGCGGCGGCAACGGCACAGTGAATATCACTCATAGCGCCTCCCTTCTTCAGGCCAACGGCGAGTTATGGGTCGGCGAAAACTGGGGAACCGGGGTCCTCAACTTGAGCGCTGGTACCATCGCGAGTGGCAACTGGG
>CAIKHZ010000039.1 GCA_903827375.1 Akkermansiaceae bacterium | reverse complement strand
TCCTCAACAAACTCTCGCGGCTTAATCTGACAAAGGCCGACCGGGAGGTTGCTGCCCTGAAGGATCAGTTCCGGCGGGAGGATGCAGAATTGCGGAAGCAAGGTCGCGGAGCGGAGATCGCCCTCCGGAACCGCCAGCTGATGGGCATCAAGGAAGGGGAGAAGACGCGTTTGGTCGGTTGGGGCGGGGTCCGTTTTGAGTGACTCCCGCGCGGCCCCAGACCACGCCTCACGATTTCCGGGTGGTGTGCGAGCATGAGTCCGCGCCCACGGTGGTGGGCGGGCATGCGGTTAACCTATGGGCCATCAACTATCTGTCCAAGCAGGTTCCCGCTCCTGACTTGGTCAGCAAGGACCTTGATATTATTGTTTCAAAGGAAGGCCTGCCAAAATTGAAGCGCGTGCCCGGCTGGGTGTTCAAGCCGAGAGAGTCCAAGAACTGGATGGATTCCCGATTGGGCGCATTGCGCAGTACGAGCCCGGACGGACGCCCGCTGCTGGTGGAAATACTCCACAGAGTGCATGGCTTGGAACAAGCCGATCTCAAGGAGGCCGCCTATATCAGGTCAGGGGGCGTAACCTATCGGGTACTCGACCCGGTCGCCATGCTCAAAGCCAAGACGATGAATGTGCGGGATATTCCGCAGGACGGTCCGTCACCCCGTCAGGACCGGATGCATTTGAAACTGATCGCAAGTTGCGTGCCTGAATTTTTGCGAGAAATCCACGCCGGTGCGGTCGCGGATCCTACCAAAGAAAAGGAAACCCTGGGAGTGTTCTCCCGTGTATTTCGTACCCTCCAAGACAAAAAGATTTTCGGCACTCTTCTGGCTGAAGGCATCGCGCCCCGTTCACTGCTGCCGGCGGAGTTCGCGGAATCTCCTCTTGAACGCATCCGAAAGGCCTACCAGTGGCAGCTGAAAATGGTGCCGGAGTCCAGTGAGACGGTACTGCCCGCGCCCGAGAATCTGCCCGGAATCTCCGTCAGGCCACGGGAAGGTTGTGGTCCCAAGATGGGAATATAGCCAGTGTGCGATGGCGGTCCGATTTCTTGGTCAGCCGCGCGCCGGCACTTTCAGCTTGGTGCGGATATGGAGGGAGACCTCGGCGGGATCGTAGTAGACGAAATGTCCGACCCGGTGGTACGGGATGCGCCGGAGCTTCGTCCATTCGCGGAGGGTGCGGATAGACGGCTCCTTGCCCGTCGGGAAAATCCCGCACGCGCGGAGGCCCAGGACATCCGTGAGACGGTTTTCAATGGAAGGAGATGGTGGCGTGTCGATATCCTCGGTGGCGTGTCAACCGACGGGTTCAAACTGCAACGGGCAGGGCCGGGACCGGCATCGGCACCACGACCGCGGGACGCTTGGCCCGCTTCGGCCGAATGCCAAAGAACAGGTCCGCTTCTGCTTTGGATTTCAGGTCAAGGTAGTGCTTCCGGATGATGCTTTCGGAATTGCCTGCTTGGAGCGCCGCCTCACCGAGCGAGCGGTACTTGGCTACGAACATCGAAATGAACGTGTGCCGCATGACGTCGTGCGCGAGTGGGAATTCCACGGCCACCTTCTCCCGGATATGCTGGAGGTTGGTCGGGATGATCGGAAACTTTTCCATCGGATACTTCCGCAACCAGGCCGCGAGGTTGGGTTGGATGGTGATGTTGCGCGGTTCGCGGACTTTCGAGACTTCGCCGTCGATGCGGATGACGCCTTCGGCGACTTTCACATGCTCGGGCTTGAGCCGCAGGATTTCGCCGGTGCGTAGGCACGGGCGGATGCCGGCGAAGAGGCACAGGGCGAAGAAGGGCACGGCGGTCGGATGGTGCGCCTCGACGTGGGCCATGAGGGCCGCGGCCTTTGCCGCAGCGAAAGTGACGGCGCAGCCGCCCCGACGCCGGATGCGCCGCGGCGGAATCTTGCTCAGCGGGTTTTCGACGATCCAGCCGCGCTGATGGGTATGTTTAAGGAATGTCGAGACAACGCCCCTGCGGTTGTTGAAGGTCTTGAGCCCCGCCCGCCGCGCCTCGAAATATTCGATCAGCCCGGGTCCGGTCAGGTGGGCGACCGTCGTCCCGGGAAAGTGCTTTTTCAGCCGCTCCAAGTCCCATTTCAGACGCGTCAAGTGTGGCTCGGAAAGCAGGTCCTGCTCGTGTTCATGCTCCTTCGTGGCGACGTAGTCTGCGACGGCCTCTGTCAGGAGCTTTTGGGTCACTGGCTCGCGATAGTTCGCCAGCGCATAATCGAGGTAGAACGTGAGCGACTGTGATTTGGTTTGGAGTCGCCGAAAGGCCGCCTCGGCCTCCCGCACTTGGTCGATCGCGAGGAACGTGGTCACGGATTGCAGCCCGGAGCTGGTCTGCATCGCCTTCAATTCCAGGGCGGCTTTCTCGGCGGCGGCCTCCTCCGGGGACTTGAAGTTGCGGCGGATGCGGACGCCATGGAGGCGGCCATCGACGCGGAACGAAAACGCGCCATTCGGGTTTTTGAACCGGCTGACGGAGAAGGAATTTTCCTGTTTCATGCTTAGGTTGCCACGTCAACTGGGCAACCTAGCTTCGGGATTCTCCTCCTCAGAGGAGAAAATTGGCGGAGAGGGAGGGATTCGAACCCCCGGTACCCTTGCGGGCACGCCTGATTTCGAGTCAGGTACGATAGACCACTCTGCCACCTCTCCGGCTCAGGAAGGGCGAAACGTAGGGCGAACGCCCAAAAACGGAAGCG
>CAIKHZ010000038.1 GCA_903827375.1 Akkermansiaceae bacterium | reverse complement strand
GGGGTTTAGACATTTCGCGCAAACAGCTCAGCGTCAACACCGAAGACTTCAGCACCAACGCGGCGGGCATTTACGCGGTCGGCGACATCAACACTTACCCGGGCAAACGCAAACTCATCGTCAGCGGTTTTCACGAAGCCACGCTGGCCGCCTTTGGCGCTGCCGCTCATATTCGACCGGGGCAGAAAATCCTAAATGTTAAATTTGAAAATTTGAATCGGACGAGCGGGAGAAGAAACATCGAAATATTAGACTTAGAATACTATATTTGAGTCTTGAGGCTTCATATCCCGCTCTGCATCATCTTCGGACCCATCAGGAAGATTGGCAGGAAGGTGCCGATAAAGACTGCGGCAATGAGTGACACGGCAATGATAAGGACTAGAAAGCTCACCACAGCGGCGAAGGTCACCATGTGGTTATCGGCGTCTTCCTCATACATTTCGGTTAGCATGGTGAGTTGGCTATCGAGAGAGGCGGATTTCTCTCCAATGGATAGCATGTGTGTGATCTGGGAATCGACTGATGTGTATTTGGCGAAGGCCGTGGAAAGAGGCACGCCGGAATGCTCATACTTGTCGGCGGCGTTGCGCAGTTCATCGTAGAACGGGGTATTGCGCACACTGTTGGCGGAGACCCGGATCGACTTGGCCAAATTGATGCCATTGGAATGCAGCAACTTGATGGTGGATAAAAACGTCAATTGGCGCAGACTCATGATGAGCAGGCGCAGCAATCGCCAACGTGCCATGGCCAGGCCAAGAATCAAGGAGCGGACGTGGGCTGAACGGGCGATGGTAATGGCTGCGGCAATCAGCGAGATAACCACCACCGGCCACACTGCCTGGGTGAAGTGACTCACTTTGAACGAAATGGCAGTCATGCCATCGGCCTTGGCACCGACGCCGCCCATCATTTGCTCAACCTGCGGGACGATCTTTACTTGTGAGGTGATGAATGCGCCGAGCAAGACGCAAATGATGACGCATGGGGTGATAGTGGCCCTTTTCAATTGCTTGGAGAAATACAACTCGCTCTTGAGGCGCAGTGCTAGTGAGCCAAACGCCTGGTGCAATTGGCCGGCGTCGGATCCGGCCTGGATGAGGCCGACGACGGTGTCGCTGAAGCGGCCGGTTCGGCGGAACGCTTCATGCACATTCAAGCCGTTGCTGATGTCTTCGCGGATGCGTAACAGGGACTCCACCAGCATCTTGTTAGGCAAGCCGTTGCTGTAGTACTTGAGGGCGTCAGCGGTATTGATTTGGGCCCGCAGCATTGAGCTCAAGCCGCGGAACAAATCGACGAGCACCATTTTGGAAAAGGGCCTAATTTTTCTTGGTTGGCTAAGAGGAGCAACCAGAGACTTTTTGGCACCATGAAACTGAAAGGCGGCGGTGCTGGTAGCAGTGGGGGTGGCGGGACTAGTCATCGGTGTAGGTCATGTCGATGACCTTGCTGACGGCGGCAAGGTCGGTTTTGCCATCGCGCAGGAGGCGCAAGCCGCTGCGGCGGAGGTTTGGGAGGACGCCCTCGCGGGCGACTTGGACTTCCAATTCATAGGGGGATAAAAGGCCCTTGGATAGCAGGTCGGATACTTTGGGTGTGATGGGGATGATTTCCAGGATGGCGGTACGGCCGCTGTAGCCGCTGTTGCGGCATTCCTGACATCCGCCGGTTTTGGCTGTGAAGAGCGGGGTGGTGCCCCAGGAATCATCGAGGCAGAAGGTTTTTCGGTCGAAGTCGCTGATACCCGAGATGGCTTCCTTGCAATAGGGACACAACAGTTTGACCAAGCGTTGAGCGCAGGCGGCTTTGAGGGTCTGGGCGATTTTCCAGCGTTCGATGCCGAGCTGCTCGAAGCGCTCGATGATTTGTGAGGCACGCGGGGTGTGAATGGTGGTGAGCACCTTGTGGCCGGTAACGGCGGCTTCGATGGCGAGTTCTGCGGACTCGATGTCGCGAACCTCGCCCATCAGTATAATGTCTGGGTCGGAGCGCATGAAGGAGGCAATCATCGGCTTGAACTCCTTGGCGCTTTTGAGGTCGCAGTGAGTGATACCGGGGACCTCATCTTCGACTGGATTTTCGAGGGTTAGAATATTAACTTCTGGCCGGTTGAGTTCGCGCAACAGGGCATTGAGGGTGGTGGATTTGCCCGATCCGGTGGGGCCGGACATGACGATGATGCCGGCGGGGATTTTCATCACCTTGTTGATGGCAAACATTGTCTCGTCATCGAAGGCGAGGGTTCCCTTGCCGAGGGTGACGTTGATGTTGCTCTTGTCCAACAAACGCATGGTCACGTGATAGCCACGGTAGGTACGATGGCGCTCGTAGCGGATATCGATGGGGCGGTGGAAATAGGAGATGGTGAAGCGGCCGGAGATTCCGGGAACAGTGTTGCGAATCTCGGTGGGCAACTTCATCAGGTTAAGCAAAAACGCATCGAGCCGGTCCTTGAGCTTCATCGGAATTTCAATCTTTGTTCCAATGTCGCCGTCCACCCGGAACGCATAGTAGAAACTTTCCTTTTCGACCTTGAAGTGAATGTCTGAAGCACGGGTCTTGACCGCGTCGGACATGATGGTGGCGATGAGCTGGGCCATTGGCTCCGCGTAGTCGGTGGTCACGTCGAAGTCGTGGATCCCTTCGTCGAGGTCTTCGACGTCGATGGCGTCGAGTTCGGAACGAGACGGGCCGGTGTTGGTGGCGACTGACTCGATAGCGCGATTGATCTCAGAGGCAAGGGTGACAATTTTAACGATCTCCAGATCCGGGAAGCGCGGAGCAAGGTATTCCTCAGGCAGCGGGCTCCACGGGTTGGCGATGGCAATGATGAGCTTGTCCTGGCCGCAGAGACACAGCGGCGAAAACACCCCGCGGGTCATCACCGTGGCATCGCAGCAGGCGTGCAGGGAACCATCGCAAAATTCCGCCAGACGGGGAAAGAAGGGCAGGCCGTTGAGTTTGGCTAGAGCGGACATGAAGCTGAAGCGGGTGACGCGGTTGGGCACCTGATCCTGGCCGAGTTCGCTATAAGACGGGTCGTGCTGTGCCAATTCGGCCATGATGTGCCGACTGATGAATTCATTGAAAGTGATGCCATCAAACTCGATCATAACTCGAAATGTTTGTGGGTGAGAAATGTCCAGGCATCGTACTCGATCCTGACAATGGTTAAAAAGGGCCGGATATCAAAACGCCGGGCGACGGCTTCCTGAATTTTTTCGGCGAGGAGGGTGGCGGCGATGGGATTAACGGAGGCAACGCCGATGGCATCGGTGTCTTCAACGAAGATCACAGGGGTCAGCAGGGCTCTAGCCAATTTGTGAATTTGGTCGAAGGACTCGTAAAATGCGGATGGAGCGATGAGTTTGCCGGCGAAGGGGATGATCGGCGGGATGGGAATAAGGGCGACGGCGAGTGTATCGCCCAGAATCCGCATGATGCTGCCGATGTGATCTTCCTGATGGCCTTGGACGCGGGCGACGGCTTCCATGAGTTCGAGCGGGCGGTTTAGCATATGGGCCTTGCGGACGGCTTCAATGGCCAGAAAGACATCTGTTTGGCTGGCAGCATGTGAGAGAACAAGAGCATCGGCGGTTTGCTCGATGCAGGAGTCGAGCACCTGCGCGATGTCGCAGTGTGAGAGGACTGGCGGAGCCGTGGAGGCAGGCGTTGCTGGCGCCCGAAGAGGTGGGGCGAAATGGATCATTCTCTGCGGGCTTTGGGGTGGGTCGCTTTGACGGCAGGCGGAGGGCTTGGAAGAGGTTCTGGAAGTGCACACGTATCCTCGCTGGAGGCCTGATAGTAGGGTGCAGCCTGGGTTTTGAGGTCACGAATGGCGCGGCGCAAGTTCGGCTCGGTGTTGGGGCGGGGGGGGGTATCATCAGCCCAATTGTAGTCGTGGCCGATGGAATTGTTGCCTCGCACAAACTTGCTGGCACCAGCATTGGCGGAGCGATTGGTCGGATCATACGATTTGGGCGTGACGATAAACACAAGGCTAGTCTTCTCCTTGATGGCTTCCTTGCTTTTGAAGAAAAAGCTGATCACAGGGATATCACCGAGCACAGGTATTTTGGTTTTGTTATTGGTTTTGGTTTCGCCGTAGAAGCCACCGACAACCAGCGAGTAGCCATTGGGCACACGGGCGAGGGTTTCGATCATCGACTCAGTCACACGGGGATATATGTTGCCGGTGACCCCCTTGATGTTATCTACAATCTGGGCAGAGCGCGGGCGCAATTTCATGCGCACCGTCCCATCAGGCAGCAACGTCGGCGTAACTACAAGCGAGATGCCGATCTCGCGGTGCTTGTCTGGATCGGTGTCGATGGATTTGTCCGACGTATCCACCTTGTAGCGGACTTGTTCAGTGACTGTCGGATTGGCGGCTGTCCCGCCTGAGGCGGCGGTGGTGGTGGTGGTGATGATGGGTACCCGGTCGATGACAGAGATGGTGGCCATTTCATTGTCTTCCGTGATGAGTGTTGGATTGGACACCTGGCTAGCCAGGCCGCCTTCGGCCAAGGCACGAAGCACGCCGCTGACTTGGACGGGGCTGAGCACCAGATTGGTGCCATTGGCGGCTGGGATGTTAGATAGCGGGGATGAGGGCAGGCCAAACACTGAGTTGAGGTCCGCCGCGATCGACAGTGCGGTGCCGTCTTTGCCAAGGGAATTGGACCAGTTGATGCCACTGCGCTCGGCCACGGTGCTATTGATGCGCAAAATTTTCGTTTCGACGATGATCTGGCCCTTGGCGCGATCAATGGCACGCAGGAGAGTACGGGCCTGTTCGATGCGGTGGACGGCATCGATAATGACAATGGTATTGGTTTTGGGCTCAAACTGGACGATGCCAGTGGCGGGGCTGAGTATGGGTTTGATCAATTCCTCGATTTGTTTGATATCAGTTGGGCGGAGGTATTGGAGAGGATAGTGAAACTCGACATTTGGCAGTTGGGCGAGCTGGGCTTGGGTCAATGCATAGATGGTGGATCCCTTGGTGTGAAGGGCCAGGCCATACATGAAGGCGAGCTCTTCCATTTGGGTGAGCGGATTTCCATCATTCAAATGACCGGTGACGCGGAACTCGGGACCCGAAATTTTGCATTGTGGAAGTATTGGCGTCCTGCCGATTTCGCTAGAAACTGGAAGATATCATTGATCGGCGCGTCCTTGATCAGATAGCCTTCGTCCGAGGGTTGCATCTGGCTCTTTTGAGGAGTGGGAAGCACGGGAGGGGCGGGTGTAGCGTCGGCGCGAGTGGCGGGAGGCTTTTCCCTCGAACTTGAGTGGGTGTTCCCCGACTCCGGTTGAGTGACTGGTGAGGTGAGCTCAACGAGCGGCTCAACTGAGGATGGCTCCGCCGGTATTTGGGCGTAGCTCAGGCTGACGCTCAAAATCACTGCGGGCACAAGTAGGAACGAAATGGCATTCATACTAAATGGTTTTTTGGTTAGGGTCTAATTGCTGCGGTTGAGAGAGGTGGAGCAGAGTCGATCTCCAAAGCGCTATTGGGACTGACTTGAACCATACCCGGAGCGGTGATGTTGCGAGTGCCAGGGGTCACTCCGGGTGGCAGGACGTTAAGTTGTCGAATGCCGAGCTCGCCGGTGTCGAGGTTGCGGAAGACGATTTTCCGGGAACTGACTTCGGTGACTTGGGTGTGGATTTGTTTGTTGCGAAAGTTGAGCGGGAGCTTGTCGCCCTGGCCGATGCTTCGGCTCCCGACTAGGAAGCGTTTGTCCTTGGGCATGATGGTGGTGATTTCGATTCGGGCGATGATGTCGGTGAGGGAAGCGGCGGGCTCTGCGGTGGGGCGCCGGAGGGTCTTAGCGACGGTTGGTTTGGCAACCGGCTTGGCATTGGGATCCTGCAATTGGCCAAAGGGATCACTCGCCCGCTCGTGCATGGCAAGTTCGTTGGCAAGTGCTTCGACGTAGGTCTTCACGTCGTTACCGACGTAGCGCGATGGAATGGTAGTTGGGGCTGCAGCAGTTGCCACTGTCGCAGGCTGGACCCGATCTTTCGGATTGGCGGCAAGCGCCGGATGGAGAGGCATGAGCAGGGATGCTAGGGCGGCGAAGATTGCGTGATTCCAACTATAGGTTGAGCGGGTAAGAACCAAGCAAGCTGCGAATTTTTCCTCTGACATCCGTGGTGGAGAAACGGCAATGCACTTGTCGGGCGAATTCGCCATAGGCGTCAAGATGTAGATTAATTTTCCCACGCGGTGTAGTTGACTTGGAAGTTGAGGAGGGGTGAGGGATTCTGGGAATTGGGATTGGGCTCGATGCGCAGTTCCTGGAGTTGGAGTTGGGGCAAGCGGCTTTCCAACTCGAGGAATGCCCGCTGCATGGTGCGGAATGTGCCACGAAAGACGATGCGAAGTTGAGACGAGGGCTGAGCCACTGCGGAGCCAAAGCCCCCCTTGGCGGCGCTGCGTTCGAAGGCAGTTTTTTGGAATTCTTTGCTAGGCAAGGATTCGGCGATGGCGCGCAGATGAGTGTTGACGGCACTGGAGGACTCTTCAGCCAGCAACTCGGTCCAGTGCATGATGTGTGGGCGCTGAAGAACGATTTTGGTCTCGATTTCCAGGGCTTTGAGGCGACTGGTTTCGCAGGACTTGAAGAGTGATTGTTTATTTTTGAGGGAAGTAAGCATCTTTGACTTGAGAGTAAAACAAAGGGTGATAAGCACGGCACATACGAGAACCGGCAAAACGATTCCGAACAAGGCGATGGACTGGCGGTAGAGATTCATGAGTCAGCGGGCTCTACTCACATTGATGGCTAGCGGATCCGTACCTTCGAAGCGCTGGGTGATGGTCAGGTCAAAGTTAAAGGGATATGATGACTCATCGGTATCGAAGGTTTCCTCAACGGGCAGCGGCTTAAACG
>CAIKHZ010000037.1 GCA_903827375.1 Akkermansiaceae bacterium | reverse complement strand
GGCAAAGAATTTCATGCTGACACAGCAGATCGGCCAGCTTGCCGGTCAGAATCTGATCGCCCACGGCGAGTATGGCGACTGGACCTATTATCTTTACACCGGCGATCTCGAAACGCTGAAATACATCTATCCCACTACAAAGAAATATCTTGATGAATATACCATCGGGACAAACGGGATTCCGAACTATCGACTAGTTATGACCGGTGGCCTGGTCGATATTTATGATTGGTATGACTGGGGGACGGGCAAACAGGACTTCAAAGTGATCCAGGCCGCAGAGTATTACGGGGCGTTATCCGCCCTTAAAAAGATGGCGCAGGTGACCGGACATGCCGAAGACATTCCCGCCATGGAAGCCAAGCTCGACAGCATCAAGAAGAACTTCGACCGGGTATTCTGGAAAGAGGACGGGTATAGGTCGGGGACAAATCTTGACGAACGGGCCAATGCGATGGCGGTATGCTCAGGGCTTGCGGATAGCTCGAAGTATGGCGTGATCACCAGCCTGATAGGAGGATTAGAAGGCACCAGCGGCCCCTACTTTGAACGTTGGATCATGGAGGCGCTTTGTGTGATGGGTCAGCAGGAGAAAGCCCTGCTCAGGATGGCCAACCGATACCGGGGGCAGATCGACGCCAGCTTCACGACCTTATGGGAGTATATGGAGAGAGGCTTTGATATCAAGACGGGCACGGATGCCGTCAATTATTTGACGCTGAACCACGCTTGGAACAATCCCAATACCATCCTCTCAAGATTCATTGCGGGAGTGGCTCCGGAAAGTCCGGGCTGGACTCTCTATCATGTGCTGCCGAAGGAGGCGTTCCTGACATCCATCGATACCACGGTCCCGACCGTTCAGGGGCAGGTGTCGGTTTCTATCAAAAAGACCGCGGCACAATACAGCCTGTCCGTAAAGTCTCCATCAAACACGACGGCCATCGTCGGCATTCCAAAGAGTTCGTTCACAAAACTGGATTCCATCAAGGTCAATGGGGCGGCAATCTGGAAGGGTTCATCATCCGGCAGCGTCGAGGGTGTCGCGTTCAACGGCGAGGATGCAACGTATGTGACATTCAAAGTAAAGCCCGGAACGTGGAATTTCATCGGAGCGGGAAGCGTGAAGATGACAACGCCGAAGAAACCTGCCGAACCCGGCAAGCCCGGTGTGGAGCTGAACAAGAAATCATGGACGGTATCAGCCTCCGCGGACCATCAAACGTTCGAGGCCGGTCCATGGAACGGCGTGAAACTGACGACAGATGCAAGTTCTGAGAATGCCATTGACGGGGATCATTGGACAGGATGGCGGACCATGACAGATCAGGTTCCGGGACAATGGTTTGTCATTGATATGAAGCAGCGCCAAAGCTTTAACAAAATCGTCATGGATACGGTCTGGGCGATTTATGACAGCCCGGCCGGTTATGCCATCTATGTGTCCGACGACTCGGCTAACTGGGGAACCCCGGTGACAACCGGAACCGGGGAGAGGTGGGGAATCACCACCGCCACCTTCCCGATGAAAACCGGGCGCTACCTCAAGATCGAGCAGACCGGGACGAAAAAACAGGTGTGGTCTATCTTTGAACTCGATGTCTGGCGTATGTAAAGGAAAGGAATACACAACATGAAGAAAATAAACACAATTGCACTTGCTTCGCACTTTGCTGCAGTTTTAACCGCCATCACCCCGTTGCATGCCGCGACGGCGGAGGGCGCCCCGGATTCCTGGCAGGAAACAATGCTGGCGGCGCGGACCCCGAATGGCGAAACACCTAAAACGCTGGACGAAATGATGCTCAAATTCCCAGTCCAGATGGACTGGATGATCCAGGACAACGGTCTTGATTTTACAAAATGGTTTAAGGCAACGGACACCGGCAATGAAACCAGCATGGTCAAACGCTTTCTGCTGGAACTGGGCGATGCAGGAAAACCTTTCCAGGCCGACCTGGACACGCTTGTCAATGGCAAGGTTCCCGGGAATGACCGCCGCTGGCTCGACCTTTACGTAAATGCCTGCGAGAAAAGACGGGCCATGCGCCTGAAAACGCTCCTGCAGAAGGCGCCGAAAATAGTCTTTACAAAACATCACATCATCATGCCGGCTTTCTTCGCCTATACTGAAGGACAGTCAGACGCACAACACGAAAGACATTTCCCTGTCGACTCCGCGCTGTGCCTGCTTGAGATGAACGGCATATACGGCACCGTCAAGACCCTGCTAGAAGACAAGACAGGCCGCATTCGCGATCCCGCTGTTTCCTACGACGGCAAGAGGATCCTGTTCGCTTGGAAAAAATCGCTGAATGAGGATGATTACCACCTGTATGAAATGGAGGCAGCTTCCGGGAAAATCAGACAGCTGACGTCAGGGCTTGGCTTCGCAGATTTCGAGGGGACCTATCTGCCAAACAACGATATCATCTTTTCTTCAACCCGGTGCGTGCAGACGGTTGACTGCTGGTGGACCGAGGTCAGCAACCTCTATACATGCGACAAGGACGGAAAATACATGAGGCGACTGGGTTTTGACCAGGTCCACACCGTTTTCCCAACAGTCATGGATGACGGTCGCATTATTTACACTCGCTGGGATTACAATGACCGTGGCCAGGTATTTACACAGCCCCTTTTCCAGATGAACTATGACGGCACTGGCCAGACGGAATTCTACGGCAACAATTCCTGGTTCCCGACAACCATCACCCAAGCTCGCGGAATCCCCGGCACCAGCAAGGTCGTCGCCACCCTGTGTGGCCATCACACATCCCAGACCGGAAAAATCGCAATCATCGATCCGTCAAAGGGACGCCAGGAAAACACCGGCGTGCAGCTGATCGCACCGGTTCGCGAAACACCGGCAGTACGAATCGACACGTATGGACAGGACGGCGAACTGTTCATGTATCCCTACCCGCTCAACGAGAAGGAGTTCATCGTCAGCTATTCGCCTTCTGGAAACAGGGATTTCATGAATCTCTACTTCATGGACATTGACGGCAAACGGGAACTTCTGGTTTCAGACATGGCGCTCTCATGTACCCAGGCTGTTCCACTTGCGCCCAGGAAGGTTCCCGCCCTGCGTCCTAGCAGTGTGGACTATCGAAAAACGACCGGCACGTATTACATCAAGGACGTTTATACCGGCCCGGGATTGAAAGATGTGCCCCGCGGAACAGCCAGGAAACTCAGGGTCGTGGCGCTTGAGTTCCGTGCGGCGGGCATCGGTTGGAACACCAGCCAAGGGGATGGCGGAGTAGCCCTGAGCAGTACACCTGTTTCTATCGGAAACGGAAGCTGGGACGTAAAGATCATCCTCGGCGATGCAAAGATCTACGAGGATGGTTCAGCCATTTTCACGTTGCCCGCAAAAACCCCGGTCTATTTCCAGATTCTCGACGAGAACGGCTGTGCCATTCAAACCATGCGAAGCTGGTCGACGCTCCAGCCTGGCGAGACGTTCTCCTGTCTGGGCTGCCACGAATCAAAGAACTCGGCCCCAATTTCTGAAGGAAAGACAACCATGGCAATGAAAGCCGGCGCACAGAACCTTGAGCCGTTTTACGGGCCGCCGCGTGGCTTCAGTTTCCCGAAGGAGATTCAGCCAATCCTTGACCGCAACTGCGTCAAGTGCCACAAAGGTGAGTCGCCGGACTTGCCATTCAGCCTGACAAGCCACGAAAACATCGACGAGCAGTCCAAGAGAAAGTGGAGTGATTCCTACATGGCGCTTACTCAGGCGAGAAAGAACGCAGGAAGTATCGCGCCCGGGGATGTCTCTTTTTCCGGCTGGCCGGGCAGAGTCGTCAACTGGGCGGGAACACAATCGGGCCCCGAAATGCTGCCGCCATATTTCGCCGGTGCCGCAAAGAGCAAGCTGATCGCAATGCTGGCAAAAGGCCACAAGAAAGTGAAACTGAGTAATGAGGACCTGGAGAAACTCGCAGCCTGGATCGATCTTTATGTTCCCTACTGCGGCGATTATACGGAAGCCAACGCATGGTCAGATGACGAAGTGAAGAAATACAGCCATTTCATGGAGAAACGGAAAATGATGGAAGAACAGACACAGAGGAATCTAGATGATTTCATCAAGAACAAACCGAAGCACTGATCAATCGGGTCCTTATATCAAACACCATCTTTGCCGGATTCGGCAACCAAAGAAATATTCACAATGAAAGGAATCAACAAAATGAAAGGCATAATTAACATGAAGACATTATCAGTTCAGGCGGCATTCATACTCGCCGCAGTGTCCGCCAGTGCGGACGTAAAGTTAAACCCCATCTTCGACGACCATGCGGTTCTCCAGCGGGACATTCCGGTTTCAGTCTATGGCACGGCGGAACCTGGAGAGAAGGTGACGGTCGCCTTCGCGGGCCAGAACAAGTCGGTGAGCGCCGACAAAGAGGGCACCTGGAGCGTCAAGCTCGCCGCCATGAAGGCGTGCACCAACGCCGCCACGATGACCGTGACCGGCAAGAACAAGCTGACCCTCAACGATGTGGTGGTGGGTGATGTCTGGATTTGCAGCGGCCAATCCAACATGGATTTCACGCCCGGAGCCTACCACAACGCCCTTGATCCTCTTCCTTATGACGAGAAGGACTTCGATGTGCCGCTGTTGCGTCAGTTCCATCTGGTTAATGAGCCGTCGATGCGCCCTGAGACCGACGTGAAAGTCAATCGAGGCAACGGGACGTCGGAAGAAAGCGCGACCTGGCTTCCCTGCAAGCCGACCACGGGCAACCGCTTCACGGCGGTGGGCCTCTATTTCGGCCGCAAGCTCCAACTGGAAACCGGAGTTCCCATCGGCCTGATCAAGACGGCATGGAATGGCACCAGCATCGAGCCATGGATTTCGCCCGCCGGCTTAGCCAGCGTGAAGGAATTGCCGCCCGTGACCGGTCTGCCCGCCGAGTATAAGTCCGACGGCGGTTATCCCTCAACCTGGCATTGCCTCTATAACGGCAAGATCCATCCGCTTATCCGTTATGGGATCAAGGGCGCGATCTGGTATCAGGGCGAATCCAACGGCGACGAGGGCGAGACGTACTATCAGAAACTGCGGGCCCTCATCGGTGGCTGGCGGACGGCCTGGGGTGAGGGCGAGTTCCCGTTCTATCTGGTCCAGTTGGCCGGCAGGTTCAGTTCGGATTACACTCCAGCGGGCAAGGATCCGGCGGGCGGCGACGGTTGGGCGAAGATCCGCATGGCCCAGTTCAAGGCCCTCACCATCCCGCACACGGGCATGGCGGTGGCCATGGACCTTGCCGATGTCAGGGAGCCAGGTGATATTCATCCCAAGAACAAGCGCGATGTGGGCGAGCGGCTGGCGCTCTGGGCCTTGGCCAAGGATTACGGCAAAAAGAACCTGGTCTACAGCGGCCCGCTGTACAAAGAGATGAAGATTGAAGGCAACAAAATCCGCATTATTTTCGACAGCGTCGGCTCCGGGCTGACCGTGGCCACCAAAAGAGGCTTCGATCCCGTGGTCAAGGAGCCGAAGGGTAAACTGAAGCACTTCGCCATCGCCGGCGAAGACAAGAAATGGGCGTGGGCCGATGCCGTCATCGACGGCAAGACCGTGGTCGTCTCCAGCCCCGAGGTGCCCAAGCCAGTCGCCGTCCGCTATGCGTACACCATGTCCGGCGATGACTGCAATCTCTACAACAACGAAGGACTGCCGGCCTCGCCTTTCCGCACCGATGATGGGTGAGCAAACGAATAATCAAGCAACAGGAGTAGCGTTCAATGAGAAGCACACTGCGACGTCAGCAGGAAGGAGAGGCGGTAATGCCTACCATCTGCCAAAGATATGTTAGAGTGTGCCTCCTTGCTGCGATAGCGCTAGCCGAGCCGGCGATTCTCAAACGGCTGGAAAAGTGGAAATAGAAAGGGAAAGAATAGAGATGACATTGAAAACACAGGGAACGTAAAGACTGATGTATGGATTTAAGGTCACATGTGGAGTATTGGCCATGTTGTATCCAGTTATCGCGGGATATGCCGCGGAACCGGTCTCCAATGCGGTCCAGCATGTGCGGTTCACCATTCAGGAGCAGAGTACCGGGAAGGCCCTGATCACACCGCCCGACCCGGGAACGGAAGGCAACAAGTATGGTTTTGAAGGCGGCCGCGTGGTCAAGATTGGCCAAACCTATCATTGGATTACCACGGAAATGGTGGATGCGCCGAGGTGGGTCAAGACCAAGATCGCCTACTGGACCAGCAGTGACCGAAGCCGCTGGACCCGCGTTCGCACACTCTACGAAGGCACTGGCGATTTCACCGGCAAGGATGAGCGCTCCTCGGTCTGGGGGCCGCAGATGGTCTTCAACAAAGCGCTCAACCGCTGGGAACTCTATTATGTGATCTATCGCGGCAAGCCTAACGTAAGCGGGGTCCCAAGCACCGTATGAACTTTCTAGCGGGGGCTTAGCGTTGGCGTCATAGTTGCGGCTTCTATGAGCGCAACGTATTCAAGCCCGGCCTTTTGCCTTGCCGCCGCGGGCTTTGAGCCAGGCGGCGGGAG
>CAIKHZ010000036.1 GCA_903827375.1 Akkermansiaceae bacterium | reverse complement strand
GGCCAACCCGGCCAACCCGGCCAACCCGGCCAACCCGGCCAACCCGGCCAACCCGGCCAACCCGGCCAACCCGGCCGACCCGGCTGATCCAGCCAGTTCCCCTAGCCCGAGCGCTTCGCCGCATTCCCCGACAGCCGCAGTAGAGCTCGCGGATCTGGCCTCTCGGCAAGAGCAAGTGGCAGCGGCGCTGGCAGCCCTCGAGCAGGGGAAAACTGCCGAGGCCGCCGCCGATCTTGCTGCCTTGCGCGCTCAGGAGGCTGCAGCACTGGCTGAAGAAATCCGCCAAACCCCGCAAGTCAATGGCCCGTCAGGGCCGATGCAACAGGCGGCTCAATCGTCCCAGCAGGCGACCGCCCAAGCCAAGCAGGCCGCCCAAACGGATGCTCAGGGCAAACCTGCCGAAGCATCGGCGAGCCACGGTCAGGCCGCCCAACAATTGGAACAAGCCGCAGCCCAGCTGACCCAAGCCGCCGCCGAGTTTTCCCAACAAGCCTCCCAGGCCGCCGGTCGCCAGCCCAGTCCCCAGCAGGCACCCATCCCTGGCAAACCCCTCGCCGACGCCTTCCAAAAGGCGTCCCAAGCCGCCACTTCCAAATCCCAGGCCGCTGCCGCCAGTGAGGCTCACTCCGCCGCCCAGGCACTCGCCAAGGCAGCCGAGGCCACCCTTCAAGCCATGCAGGGCCCGGCGTCCGGCAAACCCGGCCAACCACCCCCGCCCAATCAGCCCGGTCAGCCGACCCCTCCGGGCACGCCGCCTGACGACTCTCTGCGCAATCCTCAAGCCGCTCCTGGAGTGCCCCCGGAGCTCGCCAAGCTCGGAGTTTCCGCTGCGGACTGGGAAAAGATCAAGGCGTCGCTCAAGTCTGAAGTCGGAGGTACCTCCGCCATCGCCTTGCCCGAAGAATACCGCGATTTGGTGCGCCGCTACTTCGAGCAAATCTCCAAATCCGGCCCGCCATGAACCCCGTGTTTGCTCCACCCTGTCCAGAGCAACGGCACCGCCAAAGCCCAGCGTTTGGGCTTCGTGAGCCTCCAGTGCTTGGGGAACGTCAACGCCCCGCGTGTGGGCATCGTCCGCCTCCAGCACTTGGGAAACGCCAACTTCCAGCGCTTGGGAAACGCCAACCTCCAGCGTTTGGGGAGCGCCGGCGTCCCGCCGTCTGTGTTCGGCATCCTGCCGAGCACTCTTCAGCAAAAGCAACGCCCATCATCAGCCCAATGACCCATCCCTCTTCCCGCCACTTCCACCTTGTCCAATATTCCATTCTAGCGGTCGTCTTCCTCCTCTTCGCCCATCTTGACGCCGCCCAACCCTCCGGCGTTGATCCGGTGTTTGCAGAGTGGCAGGCCAAGGCCAACCCAGCAGTCGAAAACGCCCTCACGTTCCTCCAACACAGCCAGAAAGAGGATGGCTCGTTTGAGGGAACCTATGGTGACTCCACCGGCGTGCCGGCCCTCGTTGGCATGGCATTTTTGTCCAAGGGCCACCTGCCCACCGAGGGTCCTTACAGCGTCGCCTTGAATCGCTGCATCGACTTCATTCTTGCCAACCAAAAGCCCGACGGTGTGTTTGAAAAGGGCAGCGCCGGCAACGGCCCAATGTATGCCCACAATATTTCAACCCTGTTTCTTTCCGAAGTCAGCGGCATGGTCGATCCCGACCGCCAAGCCCGAATTTCCGCTGCCCTGCCCAAGGCGCTCGCTCTGATCCTGCGTGCTCAGGCCGTCCCCAAGGACGAAAATAACCGCGGCGGCTGGCGCTACCAACCCGGTGCTAACGACTCGGATACATCCTGTTCCGGTTGGGCACTCATGGCCCTGCGCTCCGCCAAACTCAACGGTGCCGCCATCCCCGACGCCGCCATTGTGGCCGCCGTCGAGTACCTCCACCGCCACCAGCAGGAAAAGGACGGCGGCTTCGGCTACACCAGTCGCGACGACCACGCCCAGACGCTCACCGGTATGGGCCTGCTCTGCCTCGAACTCTGCGGCGAACACGGCAGCGAGCGCACCAAGCATGCCGCCGATTGGCTGCTGCGCAATTTCCGCTCACTCCCCGGCAACCAGTTCGAGTATTACGCCAATTACTACAATGCCCAGGGCATGTTCCAAATCGGCGGCCGTCATTGGCAGGAATACGCCAACTGGATGTATGCCACCTATCTGCCCAAACAATCGCCCGACGGCTCTTGGGACAGCCACGAGGCCGGCCGCACCTACGGCACCGCCATGATGGTGCTCGCCTTTACCGTGCCTTGGCGCCAACTCCCGATCTATCAACGGGACGAAACCGTCGATGAGGATGCACGCTGACAGGCATGACCCGCCCTGGCGCTTGGATGCCCCGGAGAATGCATGACTCGACTTGTGAAATGAGCGGCTGCTGGCGGCTTTACGATTGGTTCACCGGCTTGAATCGATCGTGGGGGGATTCGTTCTTCAAGCCGGTTGGCCGCCAGGCGGTACGCTCAAAAGTCGGTCATGCTCTGATCGAAAAAACCCAGATAGTCGTCAGGGGTCGGTCCCTCACGCCAATCCATCGCGCTCTTTGGATGGCGGTTCATTTGGCCGGTGATGTTGTACGGGATCGACGGACCCCAATCAAATTGCTGGCGCATCGGCAGAATCGTGTTCTGGATGGCTTCGATCACCGGGCGGAGTTTGAATTTCGGGTTGCGCAGGAAGCCTAGCAAAATTTCCATTGGGCAATTGCCGGCACCCCGGCCGAGGCCCATGAGGGTGGCATCGACGCGGTTGGCACCGAGGATGATGGCCTCGACGGTGTTGGCGAAGGCGAGTTGCAGGTTGTTGTGGGCGTGCATGCCAATGTGTTTGCCGGTGCCTTCGACCGCCTTGGTGTATTTGCGCACCAGGTGGTCGATTTGCTCGCGGAACAGGTTGCCGTAGCTATCCACCACCACGATGGTGCCGGCGGATGACTTGGCACCGATTTCCAGCGCTTGGTCGATATCAGCTTCGGCCACCACTGAGATGGCCATGATGTTGAGCGTCGTTTCGTACCCCAGATCGTGGCAATATTCGATCATATCGACCGCTTCGGATATCTGATGGACGTAACAGGCCACCCGGATCACGTCCAGCACGCTCTCCTTGGCCGGCAGAATCTGCTGCTTCCACTCGCTCTTGCCGCCCGCATCGGCCATCGCTGCCAGCTTCAGGCCGGTCGCCTCAAACGTGTGCTCGCCAACCACCCGCCGCATATCTTCCTCTTCACAGTGGCGCCATGGACCAAACTTATTCTTCGGAAATTGCGACGGCGCGTTCTTGTAACCAATTTCCATGTAATCCACCCCTGCTGCCACGCACGTATGATAGACCGCGCGGACTTGTTCGTCGCTGAATTGGGAATTGTTGATCAGGCCGCCGTCACGAATCGTGCAGTCCAGCACTTTCAATTCCGGCCGATAGGTTATCCAAGGGGCTTTGTCGCTCATGTCCCGCGATTGTATCAGGGACGCCCAAGCTGGCAAGCCCAGGATTCGGTCGGCAACAAATTGGCCACAGCGGATATTTGCACGGCGAATGATCACGCGGCTTTTCCTTCCGGCGCAAGAGCGAACATCCATGGATCATGGCATAGCAAGACACCTTGGATGTTGCTATGGCCCGCCCGCGACTTGTGCCCCGCCAACTTTATCTGAGGTTAGCGCCGCCGCTCGCAGCGGACCCGAATCAATCACTTTTGGTGTTGGTCGAACAACCAGCGGAGCAATTCGGGATTGTTGTACGTCTGGGTCCACGAATCGTGTTGGACTCCGGGATAATAAGTAGCGGTGGGTTTGCCACCGGCCTTTTCAACGGCGCTGATCATTTCCTTGGTGGAACGCACGGGCACGACCGGATCGGCTTCGCCATGAAAGGCGTGGATCGGGACGTCTTTAAATTTGGCTGCCTGCGCCGGATCCCCGCCACCGCAGATAGGCACCGCGGCGGCGATTCGCCCTGGCACCCGACTCAGCAAATCCCAGGTGCCGAATCCACCCATCGAAAGACCGGTGACATAGAATCGTTTGACGTCCACCGGCTGTTTTTTGCTGATATCATCGATAAGTGCCAGCACTGCATCGAGCAACGGGTTGGGTTGGTCTGCCTCCTTGAGGCGCATGGATTGATGGTTGATCGGAGCCCACGATTTGTCGCTGGGGCATTGCGGGGCGATCAGGAAACAGGGTTGCTTGAGTTTCTCGGCACCTTCAAGAATCGGCATCACGCCATGCTTGATTTGCGCAATGTTGTCATTGCCCCGCTCACCAGCACCATGCAAAAACAACACCAGTGGATAGGTCTTGCCGGGCTCAGGGGTGGCCGGGGCACTCCAGCGGTACTTGATCACCGTGCCGTTAGGGGCCGTCCACTCGCGAGCCTCCGGTTGGGCACCGAGTGCCACACACGAGCAGAGGATGGAAGCAATAAAAATGGCACGCATGGGATGGATAGTACCCGACGGCCACCGGGATGCAATGGCAATTATCCAATCGTCGGCGCTGTCGGGCATGATGAAACACAGCGACCCCATAACTCCCGTGAGCCTCACCTTTCGCTGGCTCATGCCTCGACCCTTACGCGTTGAATGCCAACAAACTCACCCTTGCTTCCCGCTGCGCCGCATTCTGCCACCCACACCGCGATGGACTCCTGAATCCTGCCCATCAATCTGTCCATCCTTCGGGCTTGGGTGTGGCATCCCGGCAGCTCAGGCACACTGGCCACCTCAAAAATCACCCACAGCAACCAACGCTAATTGGAATTCCGAAAAAAAGAACTCTTTTTCATTTTCGCTCGAAGAGAGGCGACGTATTTTTCACAGTGGCCGAGAGGAAGGAAGGGACATGTGTCCCCACTGGACTCTCAAATAGCCAATAAACCCTATAAAAAATTGATCTGAAAAACCTCGGCACTATAAAAAGAATCATCGCATCCTCAATCACAGCCCTAGCGTTGGTCTCCTCGGCGCACGGCTCGACCATTCTATTTGACCTCATAGGCACTGGCGGTGTCGGCTTGCTTGCTACAAACGAGCCCCAACCCATGCCTTTTCCAACCAACTCAAGCGGCGGCGAAGTCGGTTCCGGCATCAGCTATGACGACGTGACCAAAATCCTGACCGTGAACGTCGGCTGGGGCAGTTCTCAAGGTTTCAATGACCTGAGCAGCTTGGCTAGCAACTCCCACATCCACGGACCGACAGCCAATCCCAACGGAAACAACGGGACTAGCGACTACACCCAGACGGCAAGCGTGCTTTTCAATCTGAACCGGTCGAGCAATGCGGTGACCGGGGGAACTTTCACCAGTCCGTCCAACACCATCACGCTTACGGCTGCGCAGCAGATTGACCTGCTGAACGGCAAGTATTACATCAACGTCCACACTGCGAACAATGGCGGCGGCGAGATGCGCGGCTTCTTGGTGGCGGTTCCCGAACCATCCGGCGCGGGGCTCGCAGTCCTAGGTGCGGGCGTGATGCTCGTCCGTCGGCGGCGCCGCAGGTGAGATCCTGTGAATTGTTTCTCAAGTACGTCTTCCGAGGTGGCTGTTTGGCTTAACCACGAGGGGTAGGCCAAACAGTGGCATTTCAGCTCCAAGAATTCCCCTTGCCGCGACCTCGCATTGGCTTTGCCAGACGCGGTCGCGGCCGGCGCGGTTTGGTGACAAGCAAAGACCCATGTAAACCCGATTCCAGTCAGCAGCCGCCAGCCTCGCGACGGGGCGCACAGTATAAAATAAGAAATCCAAAGCAGAAATCATGAATACCAAAAACGCCTTCTTCGGGCTTAGTCAGAAGAATATGAACACCAATATCCGCCGTCGGAGAGTGAGTCGCCGGATGGGTCAGCTTGCGCTGCTGGCGCTGGCAATGGCCTCGCCTTCGGGCATTAGCGCGGCTACGATCTGGACCGGTCCGCTGTTCTCCTTCACCGTGGCGAGTGGTGCAAACCCGAACCTGGCCGCCAACGAAGACCGCCTTACGACCCATGACTGGATAACGCGCGGACCCTCTCTGGGCATCTATAACGCCGCTACGGAAGGCGGCTTTTCGCATTATATCAGCCCGGCCGACACCGCGTGGGCGGACGGAACCCTCGCCAACTACGGCAGCCTCACTTACCATGATTGGAACACTTGGGCGAAGGATATGCACGGTTCGCCTCAAGCCACCGTCGGAGTCCCCGCAGTCCTCCATCTCCTCACGGATGACATTTACCTCAGCATCACGTTCATTTCATGGACCTCGGGCGGTACCGGCGGATTCTCCTACTTGCGCTCGACGTCCGTGCCGGAGCCTACGAGCTTCGCGCTCGCTGGACTTGGCGCCGCGCTGCTGTCCCTCTCCCGCCGGCGTAAGCAATCCCTTTGACCAATTTCTCTGACTTTCGCTCAGTGATTTGCACAGCGGCTTTAGCAGGCGCGGGTTCTCTACGGCCAATTTCCAGGCAGCAATGTGAATTCCATTCACAGCACTTCGGCACGTTGCGGTGGAACGAGCGGATCCTTGTCCCCGACCAACAAAGGAAAGAATAAGACTATGAAAACATCAGGAAAACCCCGCCTTGGATGCGTGCTGGCCGGAGTGCTGGCGCTCACTCCGGGTGCCCACGCAGGCCAAGATGTCCTGCGCTCCATCCCGAAGGGAACCATCGCGCTCAATTTGAAGCAGCTTGCGACCGGACTGGCGGCTCCCGACTACGGGATCAGTCCGCCGGGCGACACCACCCGCCTGTTTGTGCTGGAACAGAAAGGACTGGTGCTGATTCTCCAAAACGGCAGTTTGTTAGCCACCCCAGCCCTCGACATCCAGACGCTCGTCTCACCTCCGCTCGTCACCACTAGTGCCAATGACGAGCGCGGACTGCTCGGACTGGCGTTCCATCCTGGATTCAATAGCCCAACCAGCCCCGGTTATCACACGCTCTACACCTACAATAGCCAGCCGCTAGGGACGGGGCCGACGTATGTCGCTCCTGCCGGTGCCTCTCAAGCTTACAGCAATGCGATCAACGAGTGGAAACTGAGTGCCACCGACCCCAACGTGATCGATCCCCTGTCGAGGCGCGAGGTCATCTCATTCGGCAAGAACGCGGCCAACCATAACGGTGGCACGATTGCGTTTGGCCCTGACGGCTATCTCTATCTCGGCCTCGGCGACGGGGGCAACGCCAACGACGTGGGTGCCAGTCACATCGAGCCGGGCGGCAACGCTCAGAATCTAAGCACCCCGCTGGGCAAGTTCCTGCGCATCGACCCGCTCAACCCATCCTTGACCACAGGCAGTCTGGACCCGGCCGGCAGCAATGGCCAATACCGCATTCCTACTACCAACCCGTTTCAGGGAGCGGGCCAGGTTCCCGAGATCTATGCCTTGGGATTTCGTAACCCGTATCGCTTTTCCTTCGACACCCTCAACGGGCAGTTAATCCTGGCGGACGTGGGCCAGAACACCGTGGAGGAAATCGACCGGGTCGTCCTTGGCGGCAACTATGGCTGGCCGGTCAAAGAAGGGGACTTCCTGTTCAACCGGACGACTGCGACCGGGACCGTCGGAACGGTGGGAGCCCGCAGCCCTGGAAGCCCCGCAGGGCTGATCGACCCAATTTCCGGCCCAGCAGGCACCCTCGAATACGATCACGACGACGGCATCTCGATCACCGGCGGTTTCGTTTACCGGGGCAGCCTGATGCCTGAGCTATACGGCAAGTATGTTTTCGGCGACCTAGCGCTGCACACCGCGCCGGCGCGGGCCGACGGCCGTCTGTTCTACGCCGACCTGACAACGGGGGCTATCAACGAGTTTTTGCTGCCCCAGTTTGCGGGAGGCATTTTGCCCAACGGGCTGACCGTGCATGGCTTCGGCCAGGACGCCAGCGGCGAACTTTACGCGCTGGTCACCAACACCTCGTCCAGCGGCACCGGGGGCGTGATCTATGCCCTCCAAAGCGCGCCCGTGGTGTGGAACGGTCCGTCAATTAACTTCACCAAGGCAGCCCAGGCCAATTGGACGCTGCCGCAGAATCAGGACCGCATCACCGACAATGTCTGGGTGACGCGGACCAACACCAACGGGATTTTCAACATCAAGACAGAGTCGGGCTATAGCCACAGCTTGAGTCCCGCCGGCACGGAATGGGCCTATGGCACCACCGCGAGTTATGCCTCGCTGACGTATAAAGATTGGGAAACCTGGACCGGCGGCCAAGGCGGGGGTCCCCCCAGCACGGTTGGGCAGAATGCGGTTCTCCATCTTCTCAGCGGTAACATCTACATCGACATCAAGTTCACGTCGTGGGGCGGCTCCGGCGGTGGCTTCGCCTACGTCCGTTCAACTCCCCCCCCACTGTCGGCGATCGAAGCGTGGCGGCTTCAATACTTTGGCATCACCACCAATACCGGCGACGCTGCGGACAATTTCGACTACGACAACGACGGTCTCGTCAACATTGTCGAGTATGCCTTTGGCCTCAATCCGAAACAGAGCGCTTCCGTAGCGCTGCCGCAGCCCAGTCTGACAGCCGGTGTCTTTGGTACCAGCTTCACTCAGCCCGCCGGGGTTTCCGGTATCACCTACGGAGCGGAATGGAGCACCACCCTGGCCGCCGGAAGCTGGACTCCCATTCCCGATACCGGAACTGGCACCACTCACACCTTCAACGTCCCAGTCGGCACCAATGTAGGGACCTTCATGAGGTATGTGGTGACCTCGCCCTGAGTTGGCAGGCAATTCAACTTTTAAAACCAAGCCATGCACGCGAAGAGTCTCCGGCAGGATGCCGGAGACAGCCGCCAAGATGGAGGCGCTCCCCGCTGGCGGTCGGTAGTCGGCATTCTTCCAAAAACCTGCGGAAAAGTTAAAGCCTCCTGCTACCCACCCAGACCATCATTGCCTAACCAACGACACGCCCACCATGCCGGCACGGCCTCACCGCCAGTGATCTTTCTTGGCAATGCAGACCGGGTGACTATTATCCAGCGAGGCTGCCCCTCAGACCCAAGACACAAGATTTGAAGACGGCTCGGCTGAGATTTCGGCGAGCTCGGTCGAGCCGCTCGGCGAACGCACAAGAGCAGAAAACTTGACCTAACGACAGTAACTTTGGCCTTTCAAGGACTCTAGCGAGGCTTCTGCTCCCCTGCCGCTTCGCTCACCGACCAGAACGCCGGTTTAGGCAGACCGGCCCGATCAAAAAGCAACGGATGATTGGTGTGCCTCACTGGAAAGCTGTTAAGCCAGGAATACTTATCGGTTGGGCCCCAAAACGTCACTCGCTCGATATGTTGGCGATAGCGGTGAAACAGGGCGAAGATAGCGGCATAGCGGGCCGCCTGCTGCTGCAAAACCTCCGGCGGCGCACCAGCTTGATAGATATCATTTTTCTCGCCCCAGTTATAGAGAGTGACGTCCAACTCGGTGAAATTGATCTTCACGCCCAGTGCCACGAAGTCCTTGATGGTTTGCTCAATCTCGGCTATCGACGGCTTCGTCAGGCTCCAGTGCGCTTGATTGCCCACCGCGTGAATCTTGATGCCCTTGTCCATGAGGCTCTTGACCAAGCGGATGCAGCGCTCGCGCTTGAGCGGATTCTCCAGATCGTAGTCGTTGTAGTATAACTCCGCCTTGGGGTCCGCTTCCTGCGCATATTCATAGGCTTTCAACACGTAATCCTCACCAATGATCCGCTTCCAAGGACTGTCACTCAGCCACTCCTTGCCACCGCCAGCCAACGCCTCGTTGACGACGTCCCAGCCCTTGATCTTGCCACGATACCGGCCGGCGACCTTTTCGATGTGCTCCCGCATTTTTCCTAGCAAAATATCGCGGGTTGCGTCCTTGCCATCGGCTCCCTTGAACACCCACTCGGGCGTCTGTTGTTCCCAGACGAGCGTATGACCGACCACCTGCATCGTCTTTGTCTTGGCAAACTCAACCAATTTGTCCGCAGTCTCAAACGTGTACATATCCGCTGCCGGATGCAACGACGCCCATTTCATCGCATTCTCGCAGGTGAGGCAGTTGAAGTGTTTGGCAACCAACTCACCGATGGCCTTGTCCTCACTTTGATAGACATACGGTCCCACCGCCACGCCGATGAGAAAATCATTCTTGTAGCTATCCTTCAGGGCTGGCACCGGTTTGTCCCCCGTCGGCGGCGGCACCTCGGCGCGAGCCGGCATCATCATGCCAGACATGACAGTTATACCTAACATCACAAACCTGTGCGTTCCAGGTTTGATCCGGGCTGACATTTCCGATAGGTCCGGATGCCTTGCTGGTGGATTCTGGTTCATGGAATTAGAGATTATGGTTGGAGGGTGAGTAGCAGGCCCTTGCCGGGGGCGATCGTGATAGGCTCGGATATTTGATAGCTGGTCTTCGGCTGAAGGTTGGCCATGGCCATGGCGGTGAGCGTGGCCTGGGTGGGATCGATTCCCAGTGCCTTGAAGTCGATGCTCAGCCGCACGTTTTGGTCCTTGGTGCTCCAGCTGGCGAGGGCGATAAGAGCTTTGCCATCTTTCCGATAGACGCTGGCCAGCACCTCGGCATTGCCGGTTTTGACCGGGCAGGCGGCGTCCCAGAAGCCGGTCATTTCGCTGCCGGCCATACCGAAATCGTCCATGGCCTTCCACAGTGGGCGGGGTTCGCCGCCCCAGCCGAGGCGGGCTACCTCACCGAAGACCATGCCACGCCAGGGCTGCCCGCTGCCGAGCATCTCGCTCATGAGCCCGAAGGGGATGCCGCTCATTTCGACGAGCCACAGGTCGGGACTGGCGTCGTATCCAAAACTCTCGCCGTACCAGAGACGATTGTAGTATGGGAAATTCTGCATGTAACAATAGGCCGAGGGCGTCATGCCCGCATCCCAATTGAAGTGGCTCCAGGAATGGGAATCTATCTGGCTGTTAGGATTGTGCGCGTCGAGGATCCGCCGGGCGCGTTGGGTGGTTTTGCGTCCCATCGAAGTGTCGTCGATGTAGAGGCCATCGATGTTAGCCTTGGCGGCGGTGTAGGCCAGTCCTTCGAGATAGAAGTTATCGAGGCGGGAATCCGGAGTGGTGATGACCGCTAGGTCGAGCAAGCCGTTGTAGGGGCCGCCGATGGTTTCGCGCCAGGCGGGGATAAATCCCTCGCGGAGGTGTTCCACCAGCCACGGGTGCGCACCGCTGCTGTTAGTGATGGGTTTGGCAAGGCCATCGCGGGCCGGGCAGATGACTTCGCCATTGAGACTGTGGAAGGCGAAGAGTTCCGGCAGGTTGTTGCTGATCTCGCGGGTGGTGTAATAGATCTTAGCTAACAGGCCAGCGGCGTGGGCCTTTTTCACAGAGTCTATGAGCCGTGGGAAAGACACATCCAGGTACGGATAGTTGATGCAGGGATTGGGCAGTTTGTTGTGATGGATATTAACGACGTTGGCCCCCATGGCCGCAATGCGTGTGGGATCGGCAATGTCAGGGTCCTCCACGCCCTGATGTGGGTGAAAATACCGCAGCTTCCACTGGTTTTCGGTGTCGAGTGGTTTAAAGGGAGTTATATATGCGTCAAAATCAAACTGCAGTCTCTGCCCGGCTTCCATTTGGCGCTTGCCGCTGGTCGCCGCAACCGTCACCCCGGCATCTGGCAGGGCTGTTAGAGAAATTCCGCCCAAGCCGCTGTTGTACCACGAGTCTGGCATGTTAAGTTTGCGCTGGCCATAGTAGCAATTGATCAGGGGCGAGCGGAAATTGCCGCCTTTGAACTGGAGCTTGAGTCCGGCATTGACCCCGCCGATCCAGAACCCGTCCTGTTGCTCGTTAGGATCCCACTTCCAGTCGATTTTGGCCGGTCTCACACCGCCGCGGTGGTTGAGTCCCATGAAATAGCTGGATGCCGCCTTGGAAAACCCGCCCACGAGGCGCACGTCCTGAATGGCGATTGCTTGCTTGGCGATGAGTGAGCAATGCATTTGGATGAAGCCGTCGAACTCGATGAGGCCGCAGACCTCCAGGGTCATGGCGGATGACTCTTGGGTGGCAGTCCACTCGATGACGCAGGGTTTTTCGCGCGAGAACTTCACCTTGCTGGAGACGAACGCCTCCGCACCGGCGGCAGTTTCCACCAATAGCCGCAGCGGTTGGGCCAGCACTTCAACCGGCTCGGTCCCGATGCGCGTGTTGCTTCCATTGAAATATGATGTAATAGCTAACGGAAATCCGCCATCGGCCAGCGTCAGCTTCCTGCCCAATAGCATGACTGCATTGCCCTCGCGCCGCAGCGCCACAAACGGTTTGACGAGCACCTCGTCGCTCTGCGCGATGGTGGAGTCCAGCCAGCGAAGTCTCGACAAGCGCCACGATTGGCTGTCGCCGCAATCATCGAGGGGATCGCCGCTCACGGTAAGTTGCAATTGGACTGCCACCGGCTTGGCTCCTGCCGCAGTGAGGTCGAGCTGTCCCTGATAGATTCCATTCGCCTGGCGCGGTATGGACACGCCGACCCACAAGGGTTGAAGCCTGCCTTTGGGGACTGGCACGTCCTTGCTGAGAGGCCGCGCCAAGAAATCGGTGCCACCTAGGTTGAGACAACGGAAGGCTGTCGATTGGATCGTTAGCTCTGGCGTACCGGCATTCTTGAGATCACTGAAGCGAAGGGAGAGCGCCCCGAGGTCCTCGCCAGGTGCGTATGCCGCCAGTTGGAAAACATAGAATTCCCCCGGCTGGGCTCTGCCAGAGAATTTTTCGAAGTGGCTATCGGATTCATCCAGCCAGTGGGCGGGCAAGGCGTCGTGGCGGCGGATTGAGTTAACCCGGTCCTCGCCAAACACATAACACTCACGCTTGACTCGTTGGGTGAAGGCCCCGACTTGCGGCGGAGTCGCGAGTTGCTCCATGTCATGCTGCGGGGCTGCGGCGGGGGTTCCAGCGCCTATCAGATCGGCTGCGACAGCCGTGCTATACGTCAATGCGGCCAGGATAGATAGCTTCCAATAGTTTTGCATCAGGCTGGCGGGTACCTCGGTTGCCGCGCTTATCTTACAAGGATCCTGTGATTTCGGAGGGTCTAATCGCGGATTTTGGCGGCGACGTGACAACTCACTTCGTATTGAGCCGCCAGGCAAGATTACCATGGATCGGACAAAGGAGGGGGCGAGCGAACTCATAACATCAACCCTACCAAGCCGATAACGAGGTAGGCAGGGATTCCGCTCTGGATTCATTCCGCAGCAAACCAGACCTTGCTTGACAAGTTCCCCCGGAGTATCCATGCTCCCATTCCGCGCCTTGGATGGCGCCTCACCACGACCATGCCAGATACCGATCACCGCGAAACGCTGCTGGAAGCCGTCGAACTCACCCGCGAGTTTGATGGGGTCAAGGCCTTGGATCGTTTCAGCTTCAAACTGCGCCGCGGTGAAATCCTCGGCCTGCTAGGGGCCAACGGCGCTGGCAAAACCACCGCAATGAATTGCCTGCTGGGCCTCACACTGCCGACCTCCGGCCGAATCTCCGCCTTCGGCCAGGAACTCCACGCCCACCGCATCGCCATCCTCCAACGCAGCAACTTTTCCTCATCCTACGTCAGCCTGCCAGGCAATCTCAAAGTCTGGCAAAACTTGCTGGTCTTCGCCCGCATCTACGGCGTGCACGAGCCGAAAAAGAAGATTGCCGAGTTGCTAGAAATGCTCGAAGTGTCACACCTTAGGGACCGGCTCACCGGCCAACTCTCGGCCGGGGAGGGCACCCGGGTGAACCTGTGCAAGGCGTTTCTCAATGACCCAGAGTTGCTGATGCTCGACGAACCCACTGCCAGCCTCGACCCCGATATTGCCGACAAGGTGCGCAAGGTGGTGCGGAGGGTGCAGCGCGAGCGGTCCATTGGCATCCTCTACACATCCCATAACATGAAGGACATCGAGGAAGTATGCGACCGCGTGATATTCCTCCACAAAGGCCGAATCGTGGCGGAAGGCACCCCGGAGGAAATCGTCAAACGTTCCACAGAGCACACCCTCGAGAACGTGTTCATCAAAATCGCCCGCAGCGGGGATTTGGAAGACACCCATGGCAAGGAGCCAGCACTATGAACTTCCGCATCGTCCACGCCCTGCTCTCGCGCTATATCTTCCTCTACACCCGCAGCCCCGTGCGCTTGGTGGAAATGGTCTTCTGGCCCATCGTCGATATGCTGGTATGGGGGTTTCTAACTGTTTACCTGCGGCAAAACACGACCGGCGATTTCCCTCATTTTATCACTTTTTTGCTAGGGGCGATGATCCTCTGGGACATTCTGTTCCGTGCCCAGCAAGGCGTGGCCATCTCATTCCTGGAAGACGTCTGGACCCGCAACCTCCTCAATATCTTCGTGGCTCCCGTGCGCACCGCTGAGTATCTAACGGCTACCTTCGCGGTGGGGGTCCTGCGCATTTGCGTGACGGCCGTGGCGCTGGTGCTCATCGGCTGGCTGGCGTATTCGTTCAACGTGTTCGTCATGCGCTGGTGGCTCATTCCGTTTTTCCTCAACCTGATGCTTTTCGGCTGGTCACTTGGCATGATCTCCACCGCCTTGATCCTCCGCTGGGGCCAGGCCGCAGAGTCGCTCGCCTGGGCCGTACCGTTTTTCATCCAACCGGTGGTCGCCGTCTTCTATCCGGTCAGCGTGCTCCCCGCCTGGCTTCAACCCGTCGCCCTTGCCCTGCCAGCCACCCATATCTTCGAGGGGATGCGCTCAGTGATGCAAACCGGTACCATGTGCTGGGCTCCTTTATGTTGGGCGCTCGCCCTCAATATCGTCTATCTCGCGCTGGCCGGTGGCTTCTTCGTCTGGATCCTCAACTACACCCGCAAGCGCGGCCTCCTCACAAAATTCTCCACGCAATGAACCACCCCAACTAACCATGAAACCGCCGATCTTCCATGATATACCCGCACCCGGATTTCCCAATCTGAAGCTACCGGTTAAATTGATTTTTCTCGTCCCGGTGGCCCTGTTGTTGCTCATCGGGATTTTTTCCGCGTACTTCACTGTCAATCCGGAGTCCGTCGCCGTCGTCCAGCGCTTTGGCAAATTCCGCTACATCGCAGATCCCGGCCTGCACTTCATGTTGCCACTTGGCATCGACCAAGCCACCGTCATCCCGATCCGCCGCCAACTCCAACTTGAGTTCGGCTTTGGTACGCCCAATGCCACCAACCCCGATCAAGTCGGCACCGAACCGCAACTGGAGCGCGACATGGTGACCGGCGACCTGAACGCCGCCGAGGTGGAATGGATTCTTCAATACAGCATCTCGGATCCCAAACAGTATCTCTTTCATGTCCGCAACCCCGGCCCAACCCTCCGGGATCTAACTGAAAGTGTGATGTGCGAAATCATCGGCGACCGCACCATCGACGAGGTTCTGACGATTGGCCGGGCGGAGATTGAAAGGGATTGCCTGACCAAGCTCAAAACGTTGCTAGAACGCTTCAATATGGGGATTTCCGCACAGCAACTCCAACTCAACAACGTCCATCCGCCAGGCCCGGTGCAGCGCTCATTCGA
Organism: Akkermansiaceae bacterium; assembly: GCA_903827375.1. Taxonomy (GTDB): domain Bacteria; phylum Verrucomicrobiota; class Verrucomicrobiia; order Verrucomicrobiales; family Akkermansiaceae; genus Luteolibacter. The sequence continues at coordinate 13,298 of CAIKHZ010000036.1, read as the reverse complement.
TGAAGTCAACCGGGCTCAGCAGGAACGCGAAACTTTGATCAATGAAGCCAATGGCGAGGTGAACCGAATCATCCCGAAAGCCAAGGGTCTGGCCGCTCAACGCATCTCCAGCGCCGAGGGCTTCGCGGTCCAGCGCGTCAATGAGGCCGAGGGCGACGTGACCCGCTTCAAGCAGCTTCTGGCTCAATACGAAAAGGCCCCCGCCATCACCAAGCAACGGCTCTATTTGGAAACCATGAACGAAGTGCTGCCGAAGCTGGGCTCCAAGATCATCTTGGATGAGAGCGCCAAGCAGTTCTTGCCGCTTATGAATCTGCAACCCACCGGCACCGCCACCCCGCCACCAACCCGCTAACATTTCCTTATCATGAAACGTTCCCCCCTCCTCATCGGCCTTGGTGCCCTTCTGCTCTTTCTGTTTAGCGGTGCCTACACTGTCAGCGAGATCGAACAGGTATTTATCACCCAATTCGGCAAACCCGTCGGCGACGCCATCAACGCCGATCCCTCAAACAACCAGGCAGGCCTGCATTTCAAGTTGCCATTCATCCAACAGGTGAACCGCATTGAGAAGCGCATTTTGGAATGGAATGGTCCTGCTGTGGACATTCCCACCAGCGACAAACTCTATATCTCGGTCGATAGCTTCGCCCGCTGGCGCATCTCCGATCCCATCGTTTATTACAAGGGCCTCCACGACGAACGCAGCGCCTTGGCCCGCCTCAACAATATCATTGGCGGCGAAACCAAAAACTTCATCGCCGCCCACAACCTCATCGAAGTGGTCCGCAGCCAGAAAGATCGCAAGACGGTTCGCGATGAAACCCTCGCCGATGCCAATTCCACACTCGGCGTGCTCCCGCCCATCGAATTTGGCCGAAGCAAACTCGAACAAGATATCCTCGCAGCCTCACAACCCAAGGTGGCTCCGTGGGGCATCGAATTGCTCGACGTGCGCTTCAAACGCATCAACTACAAGGCCGGAGTGATCGAAAAAATCTATTCCAGGATGGCCTCGGAGCGCCAGCAAATTGCCGATCGCTTCCGCTCCGAAGGTGCGGGGGAGGCTGCCAAGATTCTAGGCAAGAAGGAGAGGGACCTGTTGGAGATTCAATCGGGAGCCTATCGCAAGGAGCAGGAGATCAAGGGCAAGGCTGATGCCGAGGCCACAGCCACCTATGCCCAAGCCTATAACTCAAGCCCGCTCGCAGCGGATTTCTATCAATTCGTGAAGACCCTCGAAACCTATCAAAAATCTCTGACCAAGGATACCACCCTTATTCTCACTTCAGACAGCGATTTGTTCCGTCTGTTTAAACACATGGAGACCCCGCCCAAAGCGCCGCCAAAGCCGTAGCGCTTGTTCTGGGGGGGGATTTGCCTCGCTCAACAATTTTCCCGTCTTGTGAAGCTTTGTTTCAGACCAACGACACAGGACGAGAAATTTGATCTAACGAAAACATTGTTCGCTTTTCAAGGACGCTTGTATGCTCACCACACAGGAACTTGTCTCGGGTCTGCCGGTGATCGCCAGCTTGGTTATTATCGAAGGACTGCTGTCGGTTGACAACGTGTTCGGCATCGCCGCACTGGCCAAGGAATTGCCGCATCACCAGCAGCGCAAGGCAATCCGGTTAGGGATGGCAGGGGCGTATGTGTTTCGGGTGGTGGCGCTGCTGGTTGCAGCTTGGTTCATCGCCAATACCTGGGTGCGCTGGCTGGGTGCCGGCTATTTGATATGGCTGATGTGTTCCCACCTCACTCTCCACGACCCCCGCGAAGGCCCGAGAAAATCCCAGGCTGTGGCACCCAGCCTGCTCGGAGCACTGTTGCAGATCGGTCTGATGGATCTGAGCCTGAGCATGGACAACGTGATTGCGGCGGTGGGGTTGGCACCCAAGGATCCGCTGACCCAAGTGCCAGTGATGTGGCCGATCTATGTCGGGGTGCTCTTTGCTATCATCGCCCTCCAGGCGATCGCTCCCCACGCGATGAGATTGCTGAAAAAATATCCTGTGTTAGAGCCGACTGCGTTCATTCTCATTGGGCTGGTGGGTGTCATTCTCGTCTATGAAGAATCTTATCATGCCATCACCGGCGGAGTGCTGCACATTCCGTCACTGGCCAAATTCGGCGGTATTTTGTCCGTCGTGGGTCTCGCATTGCTGTACTCCTGCAGCGCTGGCGCCCGCCGCTTGTTCGACCCTCTCATGGGTTTGGCGTTCCCTTTGATGAGAGGTTGCGTCGGCCTCGTCAGTCTGATCTTGCTGCCATTCGCGATGCTGAGAAATATTGTAGCGGCACTCTGTGTGCGCCGATGAGAATGAAATGGCATTTGTTGAATAGGCGGGTTCATTGGCGGTTCATGGTCATCGGCGGTCATCGGCACGCCGCTACAAGGCGAGAGATATTCCCAAGGTTCTACTTTCTTCGTTACGGTGCCACACCGTCCACCCAAGCTTAATTCCTCAAGCCTCATGCCATCATCTTCCATTCTTCAGGAAGATTATCACGCGCAAAGCCGCAAAGGCACAAAGGAAGATGAGGATCCTTCGCTGGACGTGGCGGCTGCGGTGTGCTAGGCTGCGGCCATCCAACCCCCTATCATCGGTGATGCATTCCACCCTACCCACTGAACCTAGAAACCATTGCCGATTTATCGCCGTGACCGGCGGCAGCGGCTCCGGCAAAAGTTGGCTTGCTGCCGCATTGTGCAACTGGCTTGGCGGCGAGGCCGCTCACTTGGCTCTCGATGATTTCTATCACGACCTCGGGCATTTGCCGCCAGCGGCCCGCGACACAGTGAATTTTGATGACCCGGCGGCGATCGATTGGGAAGCCCTGAGCGAGGTGCTCAGTCACCTTGAGCGAGGGGTGGTGGCGCGGCTTCCGATCTACGATTTTGCATCGCACACACGCTATCAGGAAACGCGGCTGATGCCGCAGACTCGTTTTATTGTGTTAGACGGACTGTGGCTGCTGCATCACGCATGGTTGCGGGACAAGCTCGCGCTGAGTGTGTTTGTGGATTGTCCGGTGGCTGAGCGTTTGCGGCGACGGGTGGCGCGGGATGTGCAAGACCGAGGCCGCAGCCCGGTGTCCGTGCAGCGGCAATTTGCAGAGCATGTGCAGCCTATGCATGAACTCTTTGTCGAGCCACAACGATGCTGGGCAACCTACTGCGTGACTTCTCCACTGACGGAACAGGCGCAGGCCGACCTGTTCGCGGCATGCCTGGCCACCTGAATCATAGGTTACTACTCAGATAGTCACAAATTCCGAAAGCTGAAAGGAAGAGGAAGAATGTGGGCGAGACACCCACACTCCTTGATTACGGATGTGGCGAAGAAGCGCTTCGCCAGTGCATGGTGATCGTGTGCCTCGAAGGAAACGGCGATTCAGCCGCTTGCGTCAATCAGACAACCCTGCACGGCGAAGATCCTCTTGTTCGTTGGCTTGTTGAATCAGTGGAAAACTTTCCTTCAAGGTGGGCGGGACAAAACCGGAGTTGTGCTGCGAGCGAATGACCAGAGCCCGGATATCGAACATCTAACAATATTTGACTGTTGTTTGCGGCTTGCGGGCGATTCTGGGCGACTCAATCCTCGCGGGAGAAGTTCCGCCGTCGCATCCTTGAGCTTGCTCCCCTCATGCATGGTCCAGCCATTGGCACGCGCCGCGAGACGCGGCGCGAACGGCCTGCGGCGGGACGCCCCAGCTACGTGGGAGGAGTGGCTGCCGCGTCTCGCGGCAGGCCGTGACAGCGTGCCTCCGGCCGCTGCGCCCATGCGAAAGTCAATGCAGCGTGCACCTAGCTCGGGGCATTCTCTATGCATGGTCCAGCCATTGGCACGCGCCGCGAGACGCGGCGCGCACGGCCTGTGGCGGGACGCCGCAGCTACGTGGCGTGGGCGACTTGAGCTGGCCGGGAGTGTCGAGGCCGGAGCCGCCCATGGATTCTGCCGTTAGGGCAAATTCTTCATGTTGGGTCCTGATGTCTTGGATCTGACGCGAAGCTTTGCCACAAATCGTGCTTGCATCGTCGGCACGGACAAGCGATTGCAAGGGCATGGCATTCTCCGCGATCCTTTTTGATTTCGATGGCGTGCTGGTGGACACCGAATGGGCGATCTATCAGTCGTGGCGGCGCCTCTTCGAGGTCCACGGCCAACCGCTCCCGCTCGATATCTACACCCGCTGCATCGGCTCGGATTTTGCCACTTGGTCCGCCAAAACTCACTTGGAGGAACTCACCGGTTTGGATTTCGACTGGCATGACTTGGACGCTCGCCGCCAGCAGGAAATCTTGGATGACCTCAGCAGCGAGCCGCCTATGGCAGGAGCTATTCAATTGTTGGATAAGCTGGTGGCGGCGGCGCTGCCCTGCGCGGTGGTTTCCAGTTCGTCTCACAATTGGGTGGATGGGTGGTTAGATAAGCTCGGACTAGCAGGGTATTTTCAAGCCGTCGTATGCCGGGGTGATGCGCCACGGATCAAGCCCGCGCCGGATTTGTTTTTGGAAGCCGCGACACGGCTTGGTTGCGCGGCGGCCGATTGCCTGGTCATCGAGGACTCTCTCAACGGCCTGCTGGCCGCCCAAGCAGCGGGAATGCAAACCTGGATCGTGCCTAACCGGGTGACCGGTGGCTTGGATTTTTCGGCGGCTGACCAAGTATTCCATTCCCTGGCCGATTGCGCAGCTACTATCTAACACTAATACAATGATGCAAACATTATCTATCGTTCGTCTCATCTCACACGCCATGGCTTTGGCCGCCACGGCCTGCACGGCGCTTGCTCAGTCCGCCCCGATTCTCTCATCCGCCCCGATCCTCTCATGGGATAATCTCTCGGATACATGGGTCGCCACCGACGGTGTGGGCCGGGCTCTGCCCCTCAACGACACCACCGGCCCCGTCAAACCCAACCGGACCGTCGGGATTTTCTATTTCCTGTGGAATGAGGGTCAAGGACCGGTGTATGACTTAACTAAAATAGCCGCTGCCAATCCGCAAAATCCAATTTACGGACCCGAGCACGCCTTTCATCACTGGGGGGAGCCGCTGTTTGGTTACTACAAGCAGGACGACCGCTATGTCCTGCGCAAACACATGCAGATGCTCACGGATGCCGGAGTGGATGTGCTATTGTTAGATGTTACCAATGCGCTCACCTATGACTCGGTTCGCGATGCCCTGCTTGCGGTGATGGATGAAATGAATGCCTTGGGCCAGCGGACGCCGACCATTGCATTTCTCACCAACTCCAACAGCGCCAGCACCGTCGATCACCTCTATCAGACATTTTACAAGCCTGGCAAGGGACGGGCCCATTGGGCTCAATGGCTTGGCAAGCCACTCCTGCTCGCGCCTTCCGACGGACTGTCTGCGGAAGTGACCGGCTTTTTTACCATTCGTCATTCTTGGGCATGGACGAAGGGCCAGGCATGGTTTGGTGACGGGCGGGACAAATGGCCATGGCTGGATCATTCGCCACAGACTCCCGGTTGGCACGATTCGCCGACGACTCCTGAACAGATCACCGTAACCACTGCGGAACATCCGATCACTCCGATCGGGCGGAGTTTCCACGCCGGCCGCCAGCCTCCGTCAGACCAGTGCCGGTCCGCCGAAGGTCTGTATTTCGCCGAGCAATGGCAGCGGGCCTTGGAAGTGGCACCGCCATTCGTCATGATCACCGGTTGGAATGAATGGATTGCCCAGCGCTTCATCGATCCCAAGGGAGATATGTCGATGGGGGGCGTCAAACTCAAACCCGGTGGCTCCTTCTTCGTGGATACTTTTTCCGCAGAATTCAGCCGTGACATCGAGCCGATGAAGGGTGGCTTTGGCGACGCCTATTACTATCAGATGGTCGCCAACATCCGGAAATACAAAGGCACCCGCGCTGTGCCGGAGGTGAAAGCGGTACCTATCCATATCGATGGCAAGTTTGACGATTGGGTGGATGCGCTGCCGGTGTTCCGGGATACGCTTGGCGATACGGTGCACCGTGATCACCCCGGCTGGCAGCAACAGCCGCCGTTCTCCAATAATTCCGGGCGCAATGACATTGCCACCGCCAAGGTGTCTGCGGACAAGGACAACGTCTATTTCTACGTGAGTACCAGCGCTCCGCTAACGGCCCCGACCGATCCGGCTTGGATGCTCCTTTTTATTGATGCCGACAACAACCCGAAGACCGGTTGGTTAGGCTACGATTTTGTGATTAACCGATCCAATATCCGGCCGGGGATCACCACCTTGGAGCGCAACGACGGCGGCGGCTATCATTGGAAAACGGTGGCCGACGTCCAATTCCGCGCTGTGGGCAATGAACTGGAACTGGCCATCCCTCGCGCCGCCCTTGGCATTGCCGCGAATTCTTTTACCCTTGATTTCAAATGGGCGGACAACATCCAGCAGACGGGTGATTGGAGCGATTTCACGCTCAATGGCGATGCGGCTCCTAACGACCGCTTCAACTTCCGAGCAATCTTCAAATCCCCGGGGGCTTCCGTTATTCCCTAGCAAGGCTGCGCCCAGACGCAAGCCGCGGACGCGTATGGAGCGGCTAGCGAGGTGGAGCCTAACGTCTGCCCGTCGATGACGAGCGCTTGTTTGGTTTCGTTGCCCTCGCCGCGTCGCACTTGCAGCGTGTAGATGCCCGGTTAGCGAACTGCCGGGGTGAACGTGGTCGGCCCGCAGCAACCCACTCCGATGTTCGAACCGATTCAGCGGATGCCCCTTGCCTAACTTCGCCAGTTCAGCCGTCCCGCTTGGCAGATCCAATCTTGCCGCCATCACCCGGATGATCCGTTCCGCCTCCCGCCGGTGGTGTGCCGCCACCGCTCCACCTGCGCAGTGGCCTTGTTTGCGGAATTTGGCCCGTGCCTTGTCCACCATGGCCAGCAGTTCGTCCTTGAAACTTTCCTCACCCAGATACGATCCTTGGTAGCACATTCGAGAGGAATAATAGAAAATTTGAAAGAATTGGAGGGATTGATTCGCATTGCATCTCGCTTTGCAGAGGACTTTTCACCCTGAATCGGGTCATCGGCCATCATTGCCCAATCCGGCATCCCCAAAACCAACCCAGCCAGCCAAAAACCCACCATGAAACTGCCATTCGTTGACCCTGTGACTCACACCGCCTTTTTCGCCGCCGCGTTTGCCACATGGCTCGCCTTGCCAAGCGCCCTCGCCACGACCTACACCTTCACGCCGACAGTGGTTGGTGCCAATCCTTGGACCACCATCGGGAATTGGGATGTGAATGGTCTGCCCGCATCCGCTACCGACGCCGGGGTCACGTTTTTCAGCGACACGGCGACTGCCTTGAGCAATGGTGCCTTCACGGTGAATACGGATCCGTCGGCGCTCACCCTCAACACGCTCACGATCAATGGCAAAGGCGCTGATGTGACGGCCAACACCACAGTCGGCATCGGTACTGCCAACAATATCTGGACGTTTGACGGTGCGGCACCGACGATCAATCTCAATGGCATGAATGGAACCAAGGCGCTGGTTCCATCGTTCTTGCCTAAGATCGTGCTCAACCAAGATATCACTTTCACTGGCAACGGTATGGCTAATAGCGCCTCGGGGTCGGGGGGCTTCACTTTCTCTGGTGCCATCAGTGGTGCCTACAAGCTCACCAAATCCGGCACGAGCCTACTGACTCTCAGCACGGCGAACACGTACTCCGGCAAGACGATCATCAACGGCGGCACGCTTGCCGTCACAGCAGGCGATGGCACCGGTTCGGCGAACTCCTTAGGTGCCTATCCCGCCACCTTCCAGTCCGACAACCTCACTATCAATGGCGGCGGTACGCTGTTCCTGAATATGAGCAACAATGCCTTTCAGGTGAAACGTGGCGTCACGCTGGGTGCCGGAACCGCCAATATTTTGATGAAAGGCGGGCAAAACGAGTATTTTTACAGCGTGATCAGCGGGCCCGGAAACCTTAACTTCGTAGCCTTGGGCAATAGCACACGACCCTGGTTCCGGGCGGCGATGACCTACAGCGGCACCACTGCCATCAATGCCGGCAGCGGCACAATGGGCTTTGGCGATGCCGCTAACCTCGCCAATGACGGCTCAATGGTCAACAGCCCGAGCTTGAGCCTCAACTGCACCGCAGTTTGGCAAAATAAAGGCCCGACAACCTATGCCGGGGTCATCAGCGGGACGGGCAGCAACGCCCAAATTAAGCCGACGGGTGCCACTCTTCCTAACAACCTTTCAAATGCCGCAGTGGCCCTTGGTGATGGCTTTACCGCCTCCCTTACCACAGCGGCCCGCGGGACCTTGACCCTCACTGGGGCCAACACCTACACCGTGGGAACGGTCATCGCGGAGGGTGGCATCACCCTTGCCGGGGATGGCACTCTCGGCAACAACGCCAACGCGCTCTGGATTGGCTATGGCGTGCTGGATTTGGGTGGCAAGACCATCACTCAGGACGGAGGTGTAACTTTGATTGACGGCACCCTTCAAAACGGCACCCTGAGCAGCACCGGCGGCTTTACCCTGAGCTCTGCCGGCACCAACGGTGGGTTCGTCGTCAACGCCAATCTGGCCGGCAGCGGCAACTTGACCAAGTCCGGGGCAGGCGCTGCCACCCTTTTCGGCGTGAACACGTACACCGGCAACACAACCGTCAGTGCCGGCACGCTAACTCTCGCCGCTGCCGCGCAGCTCAAGTTTGTCATCGGTGCCACCAGCGGCGTCAATAACAGCATCAGCGGCACCGGGACTGTGGTCTTGGCCGGCGATTTTAACATCGACACCACTCTCGCCGATGCCACGGCCCTTACCACCGGCACTTGGCTGCTCGAAAACATCACCTCCCTCACCGGTGCCTATGACAGCAGCTTCCGGGTCTTGAGTGGCACCACTCCATGGAGTGTGACCGGCGACATTTGGACCAAGACGGTGGGCTCGAAAATCTACACCTTTGATGAAACCACCGGCACTCTAACGCTCAGCAGCGGCGGTGCCACTGTGTACGACAACTGGGCGATTGCCAAGGGCCTCAGCGCTCTCAACAACGGCCCGGGACAGGATCCTGACAACGACGGTACCGCCAACCTCGCCGAGTTCGCCTTTAACGGCAATCCGCTCAGCGGTTCAGACAATGGCCATGTCTATGGGCTGACAACCGACAATGACAGCAGCCGGAAACTCATCCTCACCATCGCGGTGCTCGCAGGCACGCCGGTTTTCAGCGCGGACGATTCGCCTACCGCCACCTTCGACGGTATCACCTACGCCATCCGGGGCAGCAACGATCTGGGCACCCCCGCCAAGGTCACTGTCCTTGCAACTCCCGTGACAACCGGCCTGCCCGCAGCCGGAGCAGGCTATGAATACCGCAGCTTCACCCTTGATGGCTCCGCCGGTCTCCCGACCAAAGGATTCCTTCGCGCACAAGTCACGCAACCGTGAGAGCCGGGGTGATGGGTGGCAGTGAGGTCTGAACCCAGGGTTCGACCTGATCTCATGCACGAGCTCCTGAAATAAGGGCGGCCAGCGCATCGGCGCGGCGGAGCTTGCCCAGCGGGCTGCGCGGCAACCCCGCGAGCACCTGCGGCGGCTGCAAACGGCGGTACCCGGGGGCTTGCTTTTGATAGGCATCGAGTACCGCAACGGCTAGCACCGGATCCACCGCCGCCTCGAACACCGGCACCAAACGGTGGCCGGCGCGTGTATCAGGCAATGCAAGCACCGCGAACGAGCCAGGGGTTAGTTTTCCGTTAGACAACTCCAGCAATTGGTCCTCAATGGCCGCCGGATCCACCAACTCGCCTAGCACCTTCACTAGCGAGTCGAGGCGCCCAAGCGGTGTCAGCTGGTGGTTTGCCAGGGCGACCCGGTCTGCGGTGAGGTGCCAGGCATCGGGGCGCGGGGAGAATTGCCAGGCATGACCCTCGTGGCGGAGACTGCCGGAAAACAGCCCCGGCCCGGCGATGCTCAGCTGCCCGGTTGGGGAAATCCGGGTTTGCCAGATCGGGAGAATCGGCAGCGGTGCGGGTTGATACGATGAATCTAGTAAATCCAGGCTTTGGGTGGCCACTTGCGAGCCCGCCTCGGTCAAGCCATAACTCGCCAGAACTGGCCAGCCGAGTTCGCGTGCCGCTTGTCCGGTGCGTGCATCGAGTTGACCGCCGCCTACCACGACGGCCACCAGTGTGGGCGGGGCCACCAAGTTGGCGGCGACCAAGTCATGGACTTGTGTGGGGACTAGCGAGGTGTGAGTGACGTTGTGGTGGCCAAGCCAGGCGAGGAATGCCCTCGCTTCCCAGCGCCACGAAAACACTTGCAGGCGGCAGGCAGCCTCGAACGCCCGAGCCGCCACCCCGAAGCCACCAACGTGCTGGGCCGGCAGCGCCACGCCCCAGCAGGAATCTTCGGAAACCCTCAGATGGCGGTTCACCGCAGCGGCGGAAAGTAGGAGCGCCTGTTTGGATAGGGCCAGCCATTGCGGTCGCCCGCTGCTGCCGGATGTTTCGAACAATACATGCCCGTCCAAACCTTCAGATTGAGGGATGATGCCGGGAAAGTGGCCCGGCGCAAATGGCTTCCGGTCATCCCAAAATCCCGGATCGCTTAGAAAGAGCGCGTCCATGGAAGTTCCCCTAGCAGGTCATCAAATCCCAAGCCAGTGCCAGCAGGCGCTTGAAACCCGGGCACCCACGGGCCGAGCGCCTCGCTGAAGGCATCCGGCTCAAACAGGTGATGCGTCTGCAAGCCGCAAACGCCGGGCAGCCCGGGGAATTGCAGGTCCAACCGCGCCGCCTCCCACGCTGCAAACGCCTGGCCCAGCGGGTGGTCCATGTAGCTCGTCAGAACGACCCGCTGGCGGTTGCGCAGTGCCGCCTCGGCCAGCAGGAATGGCTCATCGATGGCCGGTTTGATGATGAGCACCTGGGCGGCGGCACTCAGCGGGGCAGCTTCTTGGTCCACCGCGAGGTCGATACCCGTGCGACGGTGCAATTCGGCCCAGGTTGCAGCTGCAAACGGGCAGGGGTCCTCAACAAAATCGATGGCCTGACGGGTGGCAGCGGTCAACCCGGTTAGAAAAGCCGTGATGGCCTCCGGGCTGAGGGATTCGTTAAAATCCAAGCGCCAGCGCAGCGCGGGAAACTCGGCGGCCATCGACTCGATCAGGGCTGCTTCCTGCTCGATCTGTCGGCCGAACTTGAGTTTGATGACGGCAAAACCGGCGTCCACCGCGCGGGCAATTTGTGTGTTATCCGCCTGCGGGAGAGTGGCGTGGCTAGGTGGCACGGTCATTTCCTCAAACAGCGATTCCTCGTGGCCACGCGCGGCGGCATCGTATTCTGTGCAGCGCAGGGCACGGCGCACCAAGGGCCAGCGCTGCTCACCAACCAAATCCGCCAGGCATTTGGCCAGTGGCGGGTCGCCGAGCTCCGGCCACGGGTGGATGCAGCCAAAACCCTCGCCCACCCGAATGAGCGCTCCATCAAACTCGCGCCGCGTGGAAACCGCGTTGAGATAATTGCGGGTCTTGAGCCTGTAACGCGAAATAAAGGGCTTATTGTTAGTTAGATGCATAATCAACGGCGGCTCTCAGGAAAAAAGTGCTCCAATGCCTCAATGACCCCAGCGCCATGAGCGGCATGTGCGACATAGCCGCCCGCTGCGCTGACGTGGTCCTTCACGTCTGCCAGGGCATTGCCAGGGCAGGCGATCATCCGGGCGTGGCGGGCATCGAGCATGGTCAAATCATTGTAACTGTCGCCGATGGCAAAGCAAGCGGAAGAGTCCAACGCATAGTGCCGGGCCACCTCACTGAGGCTGCTGCCTTTTTGAAAATCGCGGTGGCCGAAGCGCAGATAGATCGAGTTGCGCTGCCAACTCAGCAAGGGCTCGGCACTGGCCATTTCTAGCAGTTGATCGACGATCCAGGCCATCTCCTCGTCGGTGCGGGCGATGAGGCCGGCCGGTTCCCCATCCATGGCGATCCAATGTGCCCCAGTGGATTGTTCAACCAGATGGCGCATGGCCCTGAGCAATTTCCCGGCACGATTGAACAATCCGTGGATCTGCTGCTCACACGAGCGGTTCCAGGCAACCAGCGGCTGCCAGCGTCCATTGCTGCCGCAAAAATAGATCTCCCGTTCGCGCGCCACCACCCAGTCGGGCTGCAGCGGGAACCGGCTCTCGTTCAAGCCTTCGAGCACGTGTTCCAGCGAGCGGCCGGTGTTGATGCCCCAGCCAAGCACGTGCTCTTGGCGAAGCCTAACCAATAGCTCGAAGAACCCGCCCGGCACGGCAGGATTGGCGGCGGGATCATGCAGTGTCCCATCGAAATCGAAGGCCAGCACGCAGGCCACGTCCTTTGCGCAACTAGTCACTTGGCGAGAGACGCCTCATACTTGCCACGCCAGAAAACGGTGATGAAACCAAAACTCAGCCCCACCGCGCAATAGATCAATTCAGCCTGGGTTGCATATAGATACTTGGTCACGAGGTCGCCGCTCGGGACGGCCGCAGCGAGTGCGCTATGGCCGAAGGAGGCGAAAAACGCGCCGGAGCCGATGAACAGCGCTGGCACCATGTTCTTGAGGTTTTCCGACATGATGGCGGGAATGACCACGATGAAAACCGCCACTGCCATGGCCAGATTCATCCCTCCCACGCTCGGCAAATCTTTGATGCCAGGCATGTTCATCAGCTCAATGATGGCAATCGAGGCGATAATACCAGTGAGATAACCGATCCATGCCTTGATGCCGTTGACTGCGGTGCAACCCGCGACAAAATACACCGCCCATGCTTGGAAGGCGATCCACATCATATCCATCCCATGGGTGATGGCGGGCAATTTGCCGTTGATTAGAACCAGAATCGCGGCCTGGAGGGCCAACCCGCATGAAACCACAAATAGTTGCTTATGAGACAGGGACATTTTGCTTTGTTGTTGTTGGTTTGAGATTCGTGCAGACGTTGCGGCTTCACTGACAGCTTTTGCCGGAGGACCCGCGCCCCGCACAGGCGGAGCTTTACGCAAGCCGTCCGCCGATGCCAAGCCAAAACTAGCAACCCTCGGATATCTCATCTTCAGCTAGAACAAGGTCGGGGTCAGGGGGCTGAGACTCAGAACTCAATGTTCGACCTCAAAAGCACGCCGAGGTCGAGCAAGCTCAAATGTTACCATGCGAGGACTGACCCCATTGGCCGATGGGGACAGTCCTCCTGAGTAAGTGTAATTATTCGGTGCCCCTCTGGGTCAGGGCTCAGGGGGCGAGGATGGCGCGGAAGTTC
>CAIKHZ010000035.1 GCA_903827375.1 Akkermansiaceae bacterium | reverse complement strand
GCTGCGGTCCCTGAACCCACGTCGCTGCTCTCCACACTCGCCCTCATCTCCAGCGGCTTGCTGCTGCGGAGACGTTGCAAGGTTTCCCTTTAATTCTTTATCCCTTTGCCCTTTTCTTCGGGGAGCGCCGCCATCATGGCGGCAGTTTCCGGCGTCCCGCCGAAAAACATGGAGATGACCTCCGGGAAGCAGCCTCGCAAAAACACAAAGAGCGTTCCGCAGGATGCGGAACGCAGCCGGCAAGATGTCGGCGCTCCCCATCGTCCGGTGAAATGGCATCCCTGCGCCCAGTTTGTGTTAGAGATCAGGAATTCACGAATTCACCCTTAATCCCATCTTCCTTTGCGGCAAAACGGTATATGGGTGATTGCTATATCCATTATCCGCGAGGAATCGAGCGGCGGGCGGAGGTGTTGCGGCGGGACGGCGTAACCACCGTTTACGGCACTGGCCACTCGCCGCGGTCTTCGAGGAGCTTGCGCAGGAAGACGCGATCCATGGCGTCTTTCTCGCGGTACGTCTGCTTGGTTTTCCACAGCAAGGTGGGCGAGGCAAAGGGGATTTTCACGCCGAAGTGCTCACGGAATTGAATCATGTCTTTGGCGTCATCATAGGTCAGTCCGCATGCCTTGGCCATCAGATCGACGGCGAATTCATCGCAAACCCGCACCACCACATAGTTCGCTATCTCTCCCGGTCCCAATTCGAGAATCGCTTGATCGGGCAAGTCAGCTAGGGCATCGCGCACTTTCGCATCATTTTCCAGAGAAGTATCAACCAGAAGATCGATGTCCATGGTGGCACGGGTGTAGCCAGCGGCAATGATGGCAAACCCGCCGATGACAATATACTTGGCTCCCAGCTCGTTCAGGCTATTGGCCAAGCGTGCCAGATCCTCGACGGAGGGCGGGCGGGTTTCTTCTAGCGGAGTTGGAGATTCATCATCCATTCGTCGGCGGCTTGATGTGAGGTGAACCGATAGACCCCCCGTTTGACCAGGAACGGCCGCTGTCTGAGCTGCAAGGCAAGGGCATTGAGTTTGGAAGCCGCCACTAACGATGCCCCTCCCTCGGCAGGGGGGCGGCGCTTGCCGACCACCTTGGTCCGCGGGTCGCCTGCTTCAATGAGTTCGTTCATGGGTTGAGGCTAGAGCGGGATTGGCCGATGGGCAAGGGAAAAAGCGATAGGAAAAGGGCGGCGGGCAGGGCGGATTTTCGCACGGAACCTGGATGATGAGACAGCCTAGTCCCCTGAAGACACTCTCAATTGGCCGGATGGGGATTACCTTCCTCATCCGGCTTTTTCGTGTCCACTTGTTGACACCGCCTCCGGTGCGTGAATCCGGTGTTCCTGCAAAATCTTGATTGGCTGATCCAGCCCGAAGCCCTGCGCTCGATGGCGGCGGCATCCCGTTCGTTCCTTGATCGTGGTGCCGCTCTGCCACAACCCGGCCAATCCAGCCCGCTCCTGAGTGTTGAAGATGGCATCGGCGTGGTCGCCATCGACGGGCCGATGATGCGCAAACCCGACGTTTTCGCCCGCGTGCTTTTCCGTGCCGCCGATTCCAACATGATCGGCGATGCTCTCCGCAAAGCCGGGGCGCGTGACGACATCAAGGCCGTGTTTCTGGAAATCGACTCACCCGGTGGCACCGTGGCCGGCACGCCCGAACTGGCGGCGACCGTCAAGTCCGTCAATGAGCGAAAGCCGGTCTATGCATTCTCTTCCGGCCTGATGGCGTCGGCTGCCTACTGGGTCGCATCCCAGGCCCGCGCCATCTACGCCACTCCATCTGCCCAGGTCGGTTCTATCGGCGTCGTGCAAGCCGTGATTGATGATTCCGCCGCGCTCGATGCCGAAGGGATCAAGGTGGAGGTGTTCTCCGTTGGAAAATACAGGGCGATGGG
>CAIKHZ010000034.1 GCA_903827375.1 Akkermansiaceae bacterium | reverse complement strand
GCTAAAATTTCTTTGGATTAGTTTGACCGCTGATTTCGCGGATAAGACGGATTGAAGAATGGAAAATGCGGAAGATTGATTTCATTTCTTAACCCATCCGCGCTATCCGCGCAATCAGCGGTTAAAAATTCTTGGACGGGCGGTTGACATCGGCATGCCCCCCCACCCAGGTTGATGAACCCGTCGCTCGTGAACCTGGCATCGCCGCTTGGTCCGAATTCCACACTCGGCTCAGAATATGAAACCCATACGAACGTGGCTCTAGAGTCATCGAAGAGCTAAAAGTGTTGTCGTCAGGTCAAAATTCTTGTCTTGTGGCCAAGGCGAAGCCTCGCAAATTGCCAACCTATCAAGAATACAACTCACAAATATCAGATCGATCATGAACAAGACAATCAACCAAAGGGTAACGATATGCGCCATGCTGGCGGCGGGGATCATGAGCGGACGGGCTGAGTCCGCGAAGGTGGGTGATCCCACGGGGATCCTGCGCAAGCCGATTCCTGACAAATTGGTGGCTCTCACCTTTGACGATGGACCGGCCAGCGGATTCACGGTGGTGGCCCCGATCCTGAAGTCGTTGAAATTTGGCGGTTCGTTCTATGTCTGCGACTTTGATTCGTTCCGCACCCGCAAGGACTGGTATCTGACGTGGCGGCAAATGAAAACCATGTCTGACGAGGGGCTTGAAATCGGCAATCATACCACGGGGCACGCGGGCGGTTGTTCGATCGGCGGTTTCCTGAGCTTGGACGACGACTTGCAGGCCAACGGTGTTCCCAAGTGTACGACCGTGGCATGGCCCGTGTTCGCAGTGAACACCAATACCTATCCGGAATTGGCCAAAAATGGCTATGTCTTCGGGCGCGGCGGCCACAACCGCCCCTACCGGCCAACGGTTGACAATCCTTTCGATATTCCGTGCCTCGGAGCCGGCACAATGGAGGAATTTGTCAAAAGCGTTCGGCAAGCATCCGATGGGAAAATTGTGGTGATCATCTATCATGGCGTGCCGGACATGGAGCACACCGCCTGCTCTCTGGACCCCGCCGTGTTCAAGGTCCAAATGCAATATCTCAAGGACAATCACTACAAGGTCGTCGCCCTGCGCGACTTGGCCGAATATATCGATCCGGCAAAGGCCGCCAAATTGCCGCCTACATCTAACGAATACAAAGAGACAAGTCCCGCCGCGTTGGCCAAGGAAGACAAGCCGTACGTCGCCGCGAGCGTCCCCATGCCCACTCCCGTGCCGACACCAACGCCACCGGCCCCCAAGGCCAAGGAAGAAGTCGCCGCCGTGAAGGCGATTCACGCGGACCAGCCCAATGTCTTCACTTGGAACAAGGGCGAGGCCGGCAACTGGAGTGATGCATCAAAATGGTCCAACAATCTAACATCCGGCACAGCCCCTCAGGCTGCCGGCCAAGCTGACTACGTCTTCACCTTTGCCCAGCCGGGCAATTTTGCGATGACCAATGATTTACACGAGGACTTCGTGGTCAATCAGTTGAATTTCTCGGGGCCATCCGTGAAAATTGATGGCAAGAGCTTGGCCTTCACGGCCAACGGTGCAGCCAACCCACCCCGCATCACCCAGAGCGCCCAAGGAGTGGCCCAGATCGCCGTGCCAATCAAACTGGCGGGCGATGTGACGGTGGATGTGGCCGTTAGGGACGGACAGGTGACGGTTCCCGGCCTGGTATCGGGCAGTGGGCGCTTGATCAAAACCGGCGATGGCACCCTGCGTCTCGACAACGTGAAAAATACATTTAGCGGCGGCACAACGATCAATCACGGCGGTCTCTGCATGTTTGTGGCTAACGAGGGGCTTGGTTCCGGCCCGATCACACTCAACGACGGTGGCGTGCTGGCGCTTGAGCACGTCAACGGTGAGACGCCGCTGATATTGAACGGCGGCGAGGTCCATGCGAACAACGGCTTCGGCGACAGTTGGGGCGGAACCATCACGCTGAACGGAAACACCCGGATCACCTCCTATGCGGACTTTATCATCAGCGCCGCGATGAGCGGCCCCGGCGGCTTCAATCAGATCGGCACCTACGGCGGCTTCGGCCTGGTCAACTCGGGCCAAGTGACACTCAGCGGCACCAACACCTACAGCGGCCCAACCACCGTCACTCGAGGCACCCTGCGCATTCTCAAAGCCGCTTCACTCTATAACGGCGATACCACCCAATGGACACCCGAAAAAATCACCGTCGCCCCCACGGCCACTCTCCGACTCTGCGTCGGCGGGTCCGGCGAATTCACCGGCACTCAAACCGCCGCATTTCTTAAAAACCTAACAACCTCAATTCACAACAACGGCCTGATGGAGCGCGCTGTGATTTGTTTGGACACCACCAACGCCAAGGAACCTGTGACAATTTCCGTCGACATATCTAACTCGAAAGGTCCCGGCGGTGGTGCTTTCCTGCTGAAAAAATGTGGAGCCGGCACCCTGCAAATCTCTGGCAACAATAGTTATACCGGACAAACCATTCTGGAGGGCGGCACCCTGAGCGTCTCATCTCTCAACAGTTACACCAAAGGCAAAGCCAACAGCAACCTCGGTGCCCCCACCGACGTCGAGACCGGCGAGATCGTCATCGGCAACGGCGACGCCCCCTGCTCCCTCATCTATACCGGCTCCGGCGAATCATCCGACCGCGTGATAAATCTCGCAGGTAAAAATTTCACAGTTGCCTTCGATCAGTCGGGCACCGGCCTGTTCAAGCTCACCAGCCCGTTCGTACTCTCGGGCCACAGCGCTAACAAGGTCATTGCGCTCAAGGGCGACACCACAGGCAGCGGCGAACTCGCCGGCAATCTCGTCAACCCGTTCGACCGCAGCGACAAGGCCACCACTGCTCTAACCAAATCTGGCAGCGGCACCTGGACGATCTCCGGCACTAACAACTACACCGGCCCCACCACCATCACCGCGGGCACCTTGGCGCTTGCCACCGCCCGCAGCCTCGGTGACAAAACCGATGTCACAATTGCCACTGGTGCCACCCTCGCCCTGAACTTCAAAGGCGAGATGCATGTCGGCAAGCTCATCATCGATGGCAAGCCCCAGCCGGCCGGCAGTTACAGCGCGGCCAACACGCCCAAGTCCCTCAAAGGAACTGGGACTCTCAAAACCCAGTAGGCGAGCTGCCGATCCCGACAAATTTTAGAAAAACAGTGGCATGGCTGACGCTGGGGGAGCATGCAACGAGTGGCTTGGATGGTTGGGTTCGGACTTATTTTGTGGGGGCAGGCGCACGCCGAGCCGCTCATCATGGATGACGAGAAATTGTTCGACACCCTCACACAGCAACTCGGGGCCATGGCAGATGCCAACCAAGCCACCGATGGCAATACTCTGGCCAAGGCATCCAAGGACGCGCCGACAAGCGTAGGCGTTGAGTTGCCAAGCGTTTTACAAAATGCCGATGGATACACCGCACAGGTGAAGAGCGTGTTTGTCATTGGCTCGGTGTTCAAGTGCAGCAAGTGCGAGCACTGGCACCCGGCCGCTAGTGCCACTGCATGGTGCCTCACCGCCGACGGCCTGATGGTCACCAACCACCATGTGTTCGAGAAAGCCGAAGGAGCGGCGTGGGGGGTGTGCGGCGTGGATGGCAAAGTTTACCGGGTGTTAGATATTGTGGCGACTAATGCGATGGACGATGTGACGGTGTTCCGGGTGGATGCGAAGGACCTCATCCCGCTGACGCTGGGCAACGCGGCGGAGGTGGGCGACAAAGTATCCATCATCAGCCATCCCGACCACCGGTGTTTTTTCCGCTCATCCGGGGAAGTCGCCCGCTACATGAAATCGCCCCAGCGCGGCCCGCAGCCCGGATCCATCCGCATGTCGGTCACCGCAGATTTCGCACAGGGATCCTCCGGCGGTCCCGTGTTCAGTGCCGATGGGGCCGTCGTAGGCATGGTGTCAGCCACCCAATCCATCTATTACGGCCCGTCCAAACCGGACGCCAAAGACCAGGGACCGCTGCAGATGGTCATCAAAAATTGCGTACCCCTCGCCGCTTTGCGCCAAATCACGACGGCACCGGCCACGGCCGCTTCGCCGGAGTGATGTGCGGCGGCTTCAGATAGATCGGCTGCGGGGCGGCAGCGGCCCACATCAATCGGGTCGCCTCGGTGGCGAGTGTCCAAGCCAGCCAAAGCCGCTCGGCCGAGGGAAACTCCTGCGCTACCCCGGCCGTCAAACTCCCAGGCAAGGGAAAGCGCGCAGGTTCTTCAAAGGACACCACCGCCAGTCCACACTCTAAAGCGGAGGCTACGACCGCAATGAGTCCCGCGCCATCGGTGAGTTGCGGTTCCTCCTCCATCCGGCTGGCCGCGACCCGCGCGATCCAATAGCCGCCGCGCCGCGCATCGCCGATGACCCAACAGCCATCCGGCCCGCCCCCCGCAGGCAAGGCCAAAATCGAAGGCATCGCCACAGCCGGGCACTCGCGGGCCAGCGCCACGCCTTGGGCTGCAGCGATGCCCACCCGGGTGCCACTGTAGCTGCCGGGTCCGCTGCCCACCAGCACCCGTTCCAGAGACCCGTCGGCGGCGCTTTCCAGCAACTCAGCCAAAGGCCCGAACAAGCATGCGTGGTGGCTTCGATCGCTGGCAAATTCGCGCTCCGTCACGCCATGATGAGAGCCGGCGAGGGCCAGGGACGCCTGCGGGGTGGAGGTTTCAAAAACTAGGGTGAAGGGACCGGACATGGATCAACGTGGGATGGAAAGCCCAAGACAACAACTCCCGGAAGACAAAACAAGGCTAGAGACGCACTCCGGCTCCTTTATCTTCCCTGCGACCATCGGCTCCCCCCATCCATCCCCGTTCCTCCACAGGATTGACTCCACATCAAGATTCCGCCTTGCACATAACCCCGCAAAACGCTTTGTTTCCCGGTGTCAGCCCATTCTTGCCAATCCCAAGAACCAGTGCGCGCCACCCCAATGATGATTCGCCCTACAACCCTCGCTGCCGTTGCCTGCGCTTGTGTGCTGGTCGGGTGCGCCTCCTTCAAAAAGGGCCACTCTGCCACTCCGGCACCCACCCCGGCTCCCACTGCGGACACCCCTAGCGTCCCTCCGGAACCCATCCCAAAACCGCCTGCCGACGACGGTTTGAGAACCGGCAACTTGCTCGTTATGCCCCGCGACACCGAATATCGCGCGACCCATCCCTCTTTGCCCAAAGCCAACGCAGAAACCGGCACGGTGATCGTCATCCCTCCCAGCAGTCCTAAATCCAAGCCTCAGGACAAGCCTCAGGACAAGCCTCAGGACAAGCCTCAGGACAAGCCTCAGGACAAGCCTCAGGAATAGTTCCGTCCTCGTGGATTCCGCACAAGGCCACTGAGGTACCTCCAAACCGGAAAACTCCGACCGCTCAGATGAGAGCAAACCTTCGGGAGCCGCTCACATTCTCAGACGTCTTGCTCTGAATCTGACAGGGAATATTCCGGTGGAAACTGGCTCAACCCAGTGTAGGGTGCGCGAAATTTATGCTGCGCCATCCCCTCATCCTGATGTCACTTGCCGGTGTTGCCGTTGTTGCGGCTGATGAACCGGTGCAGTTCAACCGCGATGTCCGCCCGATCCTGATGAAACATTGCAGCTCCTGCCACGGCGGCGTCAAGGAGGCCGGCGGCATTTCCTTCATCTATCGGGATAAGGCGCTCGGGCTCGGCAAGTCCGGCGAGCCTTCCATCGTGCCGGGCAAACCCGAGGAGTCGGCCATGCTCCGGCACCTCAAAAGCCTGGATCCAGACGAATTGATGCCCAAGCATGGCCCGCCACTGGCCGCCGCGCAAATCGCCCTGCTCGGACGCTGGATCGCCCAAGGCGCAGAGTGGCAAGAGCACTGGGCATACCTTGCGCCCAAGGAAACCCCTCCCCCAGCCCTGTCAGATCCCGCCTGGCCCACATCCTCGCTCGACCGCTTCGTGCTCGCCCACCTCGATCAGGAGAAACTCAAACCTGCACCTCAAGCCACCGCCGCCGAATGGTTGCGCCGGGTATCCTTCGACTTGATCGGGCTGCCACCATCAACCGATGAGCTAAACTCGTTTGAAACAACCGTTGGAAACGATCCTTTTCACGCCCGGGAACAAGTGGTGGATCGATTGCTAGGTTCGCCACGGTTTGGCGAGAGGTGGGCGGCGGTGTGGTTAGATCTGGCGCGCTACTCGGACACCTACGGATTTGAGAAAGACCCGGGCCGCAACATCTGGCCGTACCGGGACTGGGTGATCCGGGCATTCAACCAAGACATGCCATTTGACCAATTCACCATTGAGCAACTGGCTGGCGACTTATTGCCGAATGCGAGTGCCAGCCAGCGACTGGCGACGGCGTTTCACCGCAACACGCAAAACAACACAGAAGGAGGAACCGACGACGAGGAATTCCGGGTGGCGGCAGTCATCGACCGGGTCAATACCACTTGGACGACTTGGCAAGGCACCAGCTTTGGTTGCACCCAATGCCATTCACACCCCTACGATCCGATCCGGCACGAGGAGTTTTACCGGTTTGCAGCCCTTTTCAACAACACCGAAGACTGCGACCTCGATGACGATTTTCCAACCTGCCGGGTCGCCAACGATGATGCCAAACGCGAGCAAGCCGCCACCCTCGAATCCCAACTCCGCACACTCCGCACCCAACTCAACCAACCCGGCCAGACACTCGCCGCCGCCACCACCGACTGGCAACCCTTCACCCCTGATGCATTCGCGCCAAGCCACGGCACCCTCACGGTGGCCGCAGACGGCACGATTCGCAGCGAGGGCACCCTGCCGGTGGGTTGCAGCCACAAATTTTCCGGGCCGGCCAAGTCGTTCACGGCACTGCGTTTGCGGATGCTGCCGACGAGCGACGACCCGAAAAAATGGCCTGAACGGGGTGCGGTGGCCTCGTCGTTCCGCCTTCAGCTCATCGATGCCGCCGGGGCGGCCACGGGGATAGCGCTCAAGGAAGTTTTCGCCGATTATCTGGCCGGTCCATTTGATCCGATGACGGCTATCCGTGGGGGTGGTGGAGCGGGAGATTTTCCAAAACTCAACGGCCCACGCGGGTTTGTTTTCGTCCCCGAGCAACCCGTGACAGCCACCGCCGGTACCCGCTTGGAAGTCACAATCAAGCAGGATGCTGCCACCACCGGCAACCAAGCCACCCCGCTGCGACGTTTTGCAATCGATCTAACCAGTAACGAGGCGTGGTCAGCGCTGGTGAGTGACCCACAGCGGATCGCTGCCTGGCAGTCTCACCAAGCACTCAAGCAAGAACTGGATGCCATCCCCTCCACCTTGGTGCCCGAGATGGTGGAACGCTCGGCCGCAGCACAGCGGGAAACCCGGGTGTTTGCCCGCGGCAACCGGATGATCAAAGAGCGCAGCGTCAGCCCCGGCCTGCCGGCTGTGTTGGCACCTGACGCCAGCGCGGCAGACATGTCCCGCCTTGAGATGGCGCGCTGGCTGGTGAGTGAGCGCAACCCCCTAACCGCCCGAGTGCTGGCCAACCGCTTGTGGGGCGAAATGTTCGGCGTCGGCATTGTAGAAACCATGGAGGATTTCGGCGCGGCTGGCGCTCCGCCGAGCCACCCCGAGTTGCTAGATCATCTGGCGCTGCGTCTGCGCGACACCCACCACTGGTCGGTCAAGGCGTTCCTCAAGGACATCGCTCTTTCAGCAACCTATCGACAATCCAATCGCATTACAGCGGACCTGGCAATCCGCGACCCGCACAACCGCCTGCTCGCCCGTGGCCCACGCAACCGGCTCACCGCCGAGATGTTGCGCGATCAGGCGCTGGCTGTCGGCGGGTTGTTGTCGCCAAAAATGTATGGCCCACCGGTATTTCCGCCACAACCGGCTGGTGTTTGGAATTCGGTTTACAGCGGGGCTGCTTGGAATGAATCCGCTGGCGAGGACCGCCTGCGCCGCGGCCTCTACACCTACTCGAAGCGCACCAGTGGCTATCCGGCATTTCTCACCTTCGACGCCCCCAGTCACGACCTGTGCTGTGCCCGCCGCCTGGCCACCAACACCCCACTGCAAGCCCTGATCACCCTCAACGATCCAGCTCACATCGAAGCCGCTCAAGGCCTCGCCAAACGCATGACCGAACACGCCCCGGGTTTGCGCGAACAAATGGCGTTCGGGGTTTTGTTAGTCACGCAACAGGCAGCCTCCTCCGCCATGCTGGATAAACTAACGGGCCTCCACACCGCAGCCACCACGGACTATCAGAACGCCCCGGCGCAAGCCGCCAAACTCGCCGCCACCCCGGAAGCCGCCGCCTTGGTACTCGTCGCCAACACCTTGCTCAATCTCGACTCCGCCCTGACCAAGTAACTCCGCCAAACCCTAGCTAAAATGTCCTATCAGAACCATCTCCGCCACGCGCAACTCGCGCACCAGACGCGGCGGCACTTCCTCTCAACCTGCACCAGCGGGCTCGGTGCGCTGTGGCTGGCCACCACCACCGGCCGTGCTTGGGCCGGGCTGTCGCGGGATCCTGCAAAGCCGTTAGCCCCGATGTTGCCGCAGTTTCCAGCCACGGCCAAGCGCGTCATCTACCTCCACATGGCCGGGTCGCCGTCGCAGCACGAGTTGTTTGATTACAAGCCGGATTTGGCCAAACTCAATGGCAAGGAATGCCCCAAGGAATTCCTGGAGGGCAAGCAATTTGCCTTCATCCAGGGTGTGCCAAAAATGTTAGGCCCGCAATTCCCCTTCAAGCAATACGGCCAGTCCGGCGCTTGGCTCTCCGACCGCTTGCCACACTTTTCCTCGGTCGTCGATGACGTGTGCTTCATCAAATCGATGCATACCGACCAATTCAACCACGGTCCGGCCCAGCTATTGGTTCACACCGGCAACCAAAACGTCGGGGCTCCTTCCATCGGTGCCTGGGCCACCTACGGACTGGGCTCGGAAAACCAAAACCTGCCAGGGTTTATCGTCCTAACATCCGGTGGCAAAAATCCCGACGCCGGCAAATCCGTCTGGGGCGCCGGCTATCTGCCCTCGGTCTATCAAGGCGTGCAGTGCCGGTCGGAGGGCGAGCCTGTCCTCTATCTGGGAGACCCGCCGGGCATTCCACGGCCGATTCGCCGCCGCGCTCTCGACACCTTGGAGCAGCTCAACCACCAACTCGCCGAGGACGTTGGCGACCCCGAGACGCTCACCCGAATCGCCCAATACGAGATGGCTTATCGGATGCAGACAGATGCCAGCGACGCCTTCGATTTGCGGCAAGAATCCGCCGCCATGCACCAGTTCTACGGCACCCAGCCGGGCCGCGAGTCCTTTGCTAACAACTGCCTGCTGGCCCGCCGTCTTGCCGAGCGCGGTGTCCGCTACATCCAACTCTTCCACTGGGGCTGGGATTCTCATGGCGACTGCCAGGGCAATGCCCTCAACGGCGGTTTCACCGATCGCTGCAAGGAGGTGGATCAACCGATGACCGCGCTGCTCAAGGACCTCAAGCAACGCGGATTGCTCGACGACACATTGGTGGTTTGGGGCGGCGAGTTCGGTCGTACGCCAATGTTAGAAAATCGCGGCGGCAACGACAATCCATTTGTTGGACGCGACCACAACCCCGGTGCCTTTACCCTCTGGCTGGCCGGCGGTGGCGTCAAACCCGGCATCACTCACGGCGCAACCGATCCGATCGGCTACCAGTCGATCATCGACAAGGTATCAACGCACGACCTGCACGCGACAATGCTTCACCTCATGGGATTTGATCACCAAAAGCTCACATTCCAGACTCAAGGAGCCCCCCAACGCTTATCTAACATAACCAAGCCATCCACGCGGGTGGTGCGGCAAATTGTGGCATGAGCGATAGGCATCCCGCTCCTAGATCCCAGGCGACGCCACTAAGTGAGCGCCTTGGGCAGGGCGAGACGCAAAAATTTGCGGCGTGATGCCGGTGGTCTTGGCGTATTCAGTCGCCAGCGTGGCGGCAATGTCAGCGGCCTTGCGGGATTCGCAAAGCGTCACCGTCGAGCCGCCGAAGCCACCGCCGGTCATCCGCGCGCCGATCACGCCACCGGCACGGCCCATCTTGCGGGCAATTTCCACCATAATATCCAACTCGGTGCAGGACACCTCAAAGTCATCGCGCAGCGAATCATGACTGGCAGCCATCAACGGCCCGAGCGCTTCAAAATCGTTGCGCGCCAAAGCACTGGCAGCCGCTATGGTGCGGGCAATCTCGCCCACGACGTGGCGCGAGCGGCGGTTGACCGGGTCGCCCAGTTGCGTCCAAGCGGCGCTCACATCGGCCTCACTGACGTCGCGCCACGAGGATTTGCCAAGGATGGCGAGGCCGTCTTCGGTGTGCTTGCGGCGAGCCGCATACCCTCCATCGGATAACTCATGATGCACCATGGTATTGGCTATCAACACCGTGAGATCCGGATTTTCAAACGGCACCAACTCGGGTTCACCAGATTGGCAGTCGATGAGAATGAGCCGATTGGGTTTGCCGAAGGCCGAAGCAAACTGGTCCATAATGCCGCAAGGCACCAACGCAAAGTCATGCTCCGCTTTCTGGCATAACAACGCCTTTTCCCGCGTGTCGAGCACCGTGTCGAGCAGTCCTTCCAGAAACGTCGCCATCGCGCATTCCAGTGCCGCAGACGACGACAGGCCAGCCCCGCCAGGAATTGATGACACGATAAACGCGTCAAAACCCGGAATGTGATGGCCGCGATCTTGGAAGCCACGGATGACTCCGCGCAGGTAGTTGCTCCACTTGGGCGTGCCGATTTGTTGCGGTTCTGTCACGTCAAACTCGGCCATTTCAGGAAAACTGTGGTCGCAAATGCGGGCTTGCGTGCTGCCATTGGCGCAACCGGCTATGACGATGTAACGGTCAATGGCAAATGGCATCACGAAGCCATCGCAGTAATCGATGTGCTCGCCGATGAGATTGACCCGTCCGGGCGCTGCCGCCGTGACCGTGGCGGTCGCTTGAAGGCGCTGGCGCAGCCCGGCGGTGGCATCAGACACGAGGTCGCTGAGATTTGGATTGATTTGGAGCATGGCGGTGGCCAACGCTTGACGGAAAATCCGCCGAAAGTAAAGCGGGAAGTCAGGCTGGACGCGAGTGCCCTGATGCTGGCGAGGCGGCGGCTTTGGAGGCGGCCAGGCACTCGGCCACGAAATGATTGCATGCCTCGCGGCACAGCAGCGGGATAGCCTCGCCTGCGGGTGTCCCGTCAGGGATCCCACTGCGGCAACTCGCGGCGCTGGGCAGCAGCGGCGTGTTCGCATCCAATTGCCACATCAGCCGCCGGGCACAGGGCACCACGCTGCTGCACGTCTGGCCCACCAACTTTTGCAGCGCCTCATCGCTCAAAACCCGGACGCGCTGATACATCCCGCTTTGGCGCCGCAACTTGTCGCGCAAGTGTTCGACTTCCAAGGTGCCCTCCTGTTCGGCCAGCCACAACCCCACACAGGCCGGGTAAAATTGGTCCAGCGCCAGCCGCAGGTCCTCCACCGTGTCCAGCAGCATCACCCAGCCCCGGCGCAAATTCTCCTGCGCCTTGAGAAACCGATTGCTGCCGTCCGCCCCCTCCAACGCAATCTCCCGCGCCCCACCAGGCCCTTGGTAAATTGTCAAATCCTCGCCTCCCGAACCCTCATGCCCATCCACATCGGCTACATGGCAGAGTTTGAATCGGCTGTTTGAATCAAACGATCGAATCTCAATTTCGCCGATTTGATGGATGCCAGCGGCGATGGCTGAGCGGAGTTTTTCAGAAATTATCGCCGATTTTACAAATTTGGGAAAAATCGTCATAAGTGATTTATTTTCAATGTTTATGAGTGATATCGAAGTCACTGACCAAGTCGAGAATGACTTCGGCGATGAGGGGTTCGGTGCCGATGGCGGACGAATAGAAGAGCGACTTACCGCGGAGGGCATGAGGGTTGTGGCGGAAGACTTCGCGTTGGCTGGCGGCGGGGCCGATCTCGGCTTCAATGCCTAGCAGGACCGGGATGTCTTGGTACGAGTGCAGACCGTCGGAGATGAAAAATGGCACGACGACCACATTGGGGGTCGGGGCGAGTTTGTCCCAATCGGCGATGAAGGGGGTCTCTTCCATGAAGGCATCCAGCACGGCTGCGTAACCCGCACCGGAGGCGGCAATCAGCGCGACCTGATCGCGGATGGCCTTGGTGGAGTTGGCGTTAAAGCCCGTGCCGTGGCCGGTGATGATGAGAGTGGTAGCTGCCGGATCAGCGTGCGGAGCGACCTCTCTGGCACGGCGCAAGATCAGGCCGGTCATGGACGGATGGACGCCGACGGGCAGGCAATAGTGGAAGGTTTTTCCGCGCAGGACGGTGGTTGGGCCGCTGAGTTGGAGTTCGCGAGGGATGACGTCCTGAGTGAAGTAGCCCTCGCTGATGAAATCCGGCACGACGTAGATTTCATCGGAGTCGAACAAATAGAACGCTTCCCGCATCGACGGTTCCTCTTTCCAAAAACAACAGTGCACCTCCGCAAAAAGGCCACGACGGCGAATCTCCTCGGCATGCTCAAAATAGGGCGTCGAGGAATCCGGGTTTTGAGTCGAACCGTGACCGACGATAAGCAAGGCAGAGCTGGGTTTGGGCGCAATGGACATGAGAGCAGGCGTGAGGTGGCAGTGGGGTCGCTGGGCGGAAACCGACGGGAATGTGGCTGGAATCCGGCGGAAAGCAAGGCCACGCCTCAGGAGGGCAAAATTGCTTTTCGATGTGTCCATGGTTTGAACATCTTAGCCGCGTTGCCGGAGGCTGGAGAACTCCTGGAAGTCGGAGATGAATGGTAAATATTCGGTGCCCCTCTGGGTCAGGGCTCAGGGGGCGAGGATGGCGCGGAAGTTCTTTTGGAGAGGGTAAACCAGGACGCTCTTGAGGGGGAGGACTCGCCGGTGGTTCTTTTCGAGTTTTCCGCGGC
>CAIKHZ010000033.1 GCA_903827375.1 Akkermansiaceae bacterium | reverse complement strand
CACGGTCCGGATCTCCGACGACTTCGACGACCAACCGTCCTCAACCTGACCCGCAGCCAGCGTTCAACCCGGCTCGCGTTTCAGGGAATCCAACTTGCTCCACACATTGCCTCTTTTGAGGTCGAACACTGAGTTCTGAGCCTCAAAAATCCCCGTAGTTTCGGGCTTTTTCGTTCTTAATCAGGCTTTTTCGCCTTTCTCATCTCTCATGTCCCGCTCATGTTCTGATCACCGTGCCGTAAGTCCTCGCCATACCTACCATTAGTTAAGTCATTCGCACCACGGGTTCAGCACATCTAATAATTGAATTATTGCGACAATCCGCCGATTCAGTTGTGCGGGGCCCTCGCAGCGGTTTCCGAGCGGTTTGTCCGGGGCACTACACCCCGGAATCGGTCCGCATCGGCCGGGGGCCGTGCCGCGCCCGATAGTCGCCAGGCGTCATGCCGGTCGAGCGTTTGAACATCGTGTGCATGCTGACGAGGTTGCCGAAGCCGGACTCGTTGCTGAGTTCGGCGACGGTCGCTTCGCTTTCCACCAGCAGGCGCTTGAGCTTGGCAATCCGGATCCGGATCAACTCATCATTGACCGTGCGTCCGATATTCAGCTGAAAGCGCCGCTCGAGCGTCTTGCGCCCGATGCCCGCGGCGCGGGCGATCCCGTCCACCGACAAGGGGCCGCTCGAATGCTCGACCATGTGGCGCAGGGCATCCGCCACCTTCTTGTCGCTGACCGCAAAAACGTCGCTGGATCGCCGCAGCACCAGCCCCCGCGGCGGGCAATGCGTGACGGCGGGTGGCTGCTTGGCACCGTGCATCAACTGGTCGAGCAGGCGGGCCGCCTCGAAGCCGCACGTTGCGTAGCCCATGGCAACACTCGACACCGTGGGATCCACTGCGGTGCAGATGAGCGAGTCGTTGCCCGTGCCAAAGATGGCCAACATTTCCGGGATGGCCCAACCGCAATGAAGACAGAGCGTGGCCACGGCGCGGGCCAATTCATCGGTCATGCACACCACGCCAACCGGCCCCTCCCAGGCGGCCTGCGCCGTCTGGACGATATTTTCGAAGCGCAGCCACTCATGCCGGCGTTCGTCCCAGTAGCGGCTTACCAGGTGGCGGGTGATCCGGTAGCCATGCTCGTGGGTCGATTCCCGCATCCCCATATACTGCCGGGCCGCGGAGTTAGTTTGCGCGAAGCCGAAATATGCAAAGTGCCTGAAGCCGCGGCCGATTAGATGCTCGACCGCCATCCTGCCCGCCTCATGGTAATCAGGATGGACACCGGGGAGATTGGCGGCCACCGGGGATTCGATCCACACGTTCACCACTGGAATCGAGACTTTGCGCGCCGCCGCCTCACAATCCACCGAGATCCGCCCGATAATGCCGTCGTAGCGCACGCCACGCGCCAGCTGGAGTTCCGGGTAGCTGCCGACGTCGAAGGTCCAGTCCGCATGCTGCCGCGCGTAGTCCTGGAGCCCCGCAAACAGCCCGTAGTGCCGCTTGTATGGCCACTTCAGGTCGAAAACCGCTGCAATGTGTCGTTTCTTGTGAGGCATGGCCTAAGATGGCAGAGCGGGTCATTTGTCGCAATCATTTAATTCTTATTCCCTAAAGCTTATTTACAGGAAACCCGAATGGTGCCATCATGTCTCGTACGTGTTTGACGCACGTCACTCCACATCATTCGTTCATCGACCTCTAACTACTGGCCTCTGTCATCCACCATCCAAACTCATGAAACCCCGCATCATCCCCCCCGCCCGCCCCAGCGCTATCATCGCTGCAGCCATTGCCCGCCGCTCCATCCCGGTCGCCTGCGCGATCATGATGGTTGTCACGCCAGCCGCTCGCGCCGCCCTCACCTGGGATGCCAACGGCGCCACCACCGGCCAGACCGACGGCGGCGGGGTGTGGCTCACCGCCAGCCAATGGTGGGACGGCTCAGCGAATGCGACTTGGAGTTCCGGTTCTGATGCCATCTTTGGCAACGGTGGTGCCGGCGGGGCCGTCACGCTGGCCAGCGCCACGGCGGCCAACTCGCTGACGATGAATGCCTTCACCGGCACCTACACCTTGGGAACCAGTGGCAACACGCTCACCATCAGCAATGGCATCACCATGAATACCGGTGCGGGAGCCTTGACCTTCGCCGGTGCGATCGCCCTCACCGGTGGCGTCACGATAAATAGCGGTGCAGGGGTGCTGACCTTTGGCACGGTTTTGGCCACCGCCCCCACCATCGCCGCTTCCCAGACATTCACCAACAATTCGACGAACACCTTGACGGTGCAAGGCCTCAACTGCGCCGGCTTCAAGATCACCAAAGCCGGCACCGGCTCGCTTATCATCAGCGGCAACAACAACGGCACGCACGGAACGATTACCGCTGCGAGCGAGTGGTCGGTCAATGCTGGCACCTTGATTCTCAACAACGGCAACTATTGCCTGGGCCAGACCGGGGTCAAACTCACTCTCAACGGCGGCAACCTCGATACCACCAGCGGCCAAAACAACGGAAACCAAAACAGCAACCCGGTGCAAAATTGGAACGCCAATTGGAGCTGGCTCGGCAGCGCGGCCTTCTTCAATATCGGTACGGGTGCCGTGACGCTGGGCATCAACCCCGTGCAGGTGACGGTCACCAACACCCTGACGGTCGGTGGCGCCATTGGCGGTGGCGCGAATGGCTTGACCAAGGCGGGGACCGGCACGCTCATGCTCAGTGGTGCCGATACCTACTCCGGCACCACCACCGTCAACGGCGGTGTCTTGCGCCTGGGCAACGCCACCAGCCTGTCAGGAGGGCTCGGTGTGAGCGGCGGTACCAGCGCGTTGACGATCAATGGCGGCGTGGTCGAGCTGGGTGCCACCGATTTGCTCCGCAACCTGGGAAGCGGTGCTAGTCAATTCCAAATCACCGGGGGCACGAGCGGATTCAGTTCCTACGCCGGATTGCACAACGTCGTCATCAACAACGACCCCACCACGGAAGTTCAGTGGGGCAGCGCCAACTTCGCACCCACCACCTTGGTACTCAACGAAACCACGGCTACCGACCCGCTGATCTTCCAGAACAAGCTCGACCTCAACGGCACGGCGCGCACCATCAATGTCAATGCCCCGATCAGCGCCCCCGCCACGATTTCCGGCGATATCCGAACTTCTAGCGGGAGCAACATTGGACTTACCAAGGGCGGCACCGGCATCCTGATCTTGTCCGGCAACAACACCTACAACGGCGTGACGACCGTGACCGGGGGCATTTTAAGCGTCACCTCCCCGGCTGCCTTGCCGGGCTACGCCACTCTCAGCAACGTGGTGATCAACGGCGGCACGGTCGCCTGCACCATCGGCGGCAGCGGGTGGACCACGGCCGAGGTGGATAGCCTCCTCGGTGCCGCTACCAAGACCAGCGGCGGGCTGGGCATTGACACCTCCAATGGCAATGTCACTCAGTGGACGGCCTTCGCCGGCGGGCTGGGCCTGAACAAGCTCGGGGCCAACACCCTGACGCTCAACCAGGCTAACAGCTATACCGGCCCCACGACCGTCACCGCCGGCACGCTCAAAGTGTTGAACTCCGCCAGCGGCTACAGTCAGAACCTGGGCAGTCTGACCATTGCCGGCCCGGACATCACGATCCTATCCGACTACAACACCGGTGTGGGTGGCGGCACCTTGAGCACCACGTTCGGCACGCTGACGCGCAATGCCGGGGCCACCCTGAACATCGCGCTCAACGGCGGCACGCCCGCCACCGCCAACACTTCCAACACCGGCGACAACTTGGTCAAGCTGTCGGGTTCCGGCTTCATTAACACGGGGGTATTCTATGGCGGCGCTGATTTCGCTTGGATCGACGGTGCCGGCAGCTTTGTGCGTGCGCCGATCTACGGGGCGGATGCCAATACCGTGGACAATCCAACCTCACCACTCTCTGTGTTCTCTGGCACTGTCCATTACCGCTTGACCGGGGATTTCACGCAAACCAGCACAGGTGGCGGAGCTTCTTTGAAAATCGATGGTGGTGCCGGCAAGACGTTCACCCAAAGCACAGGCGCATTAACGCCCGCAGCCATCCTCAAGACAGGTGGCGGGGCCTATACCTTGAGCAGCCCTAGCGGCACCGCCATCCGTGGTTTAAACGGCAACTTGATCGTTCGCACCGATGGCTCCACCGACCAAATTATCGCGCAGGGGGCGGGCAATGGCACTGCCTATAACTTGACGAAGTCCGGTGCCGGCACCCTCACTTATACCACCAGCGGCATCGGACTGAACAACATCTATGTAAATGGCGGCACGCTTGAGTTTG
The DNA here is from genome assembly GCA_903827375.1 of Akkermansiaceae bacterium. Lineage (GTDB taxonomy): Bacteria > Verrucomicrobiota > Verrucomicrobiia > Verrucomicrobiales > Akkermansiaceae > Luteolibacter. Next base: position 10,670 of record CAIKHZ010000033.1, on the reverse strand, counting down.
GCACTACTGGTTCTATCAGCAGTGCGATTTATCCGGTATTTATCGGCTCCGGTGCCACTTTCCTCTACAACAGCACCACCGCGCAGACCCTCAGCGCCTCCATCAGCGGCGGCGGCAATTTGACCAAGAACAACACCAGCGCCCTGACGCTCTCCGGCGTCAACTACTTCACCGGCACGACGCTGATCAGCGGCGGCACCCTGACCTTGAGCAGCACCCGTGCCCTTTCGGCCAGCACCTTGGACACTGCCAACAGCATCGCCAATTCGCTCAAGACCACGGTGACCACGCTGACCCTTGGCGGCCTGACCGGCGGTAAGAATTTGAAGGAAAGCGCCACCACCGGCATTTTCGCGAGCAGCAGCGGATACAGCAGTGTCACCGCCCTGACGCTCAATCCCGGCGCGGGCGCAACGCCAAGCTACTCCGGTGTCATCGGCAACGGTGCATCTGGCATGACCCTCACCAAGATCGGCGCGGGCACCCAGACGCTCACTGGCGTCAACACCTACACCGGCGGCACCAACGTCACAGTCGGCATCCTCGAGATTGGCGGAGCGGGTCAGCTCGGCAGCGGCACCTACGCGGCGAACATCGCCAATCTCGCCACGTTGCGCTACAACAGCACGGCGCCGCAGACCCTCGGCGGCGTCATCAGCGGCGCCGGCACCTTGGTCAAAGCCAACGCCTCCACGCTCACCCTTACCGGCGTTAACACCTATACCGGCACGACGAGCCTCACCGCTGGCACGCTGGCGTTGAGCGGCAGCGGCGCGATTGCCAATTCGCCGAAGATTGAACTGGCCAGCGGTACCACGTTCGACGTGTTCGGCCTGACCACGCCCCTGACGCTGGCGTCCGGCCAAGTGTTGAAGGCGGATGCCACCGGGGCCGACCCCACCGGCACGCTGGCGCTGGGCAACCAAGGCTTGACCTTGGCAGCGGGCGGCGTGAACTTCCCGGCATACGGCGGTGGCGCGACCGCGCCGCTGACGCTTTCCGGCAGCAGCGCCCTGGCCTTGAACAGCGCCCCCCTCACCATCACTACCACCGCAACCTTAACGGCCGGGCCTCACATCCTGATCGCCGCCGGCGACACGGCCACGGTCACGGGCACACCCGGCAACCTCACCTTGAATGGTGCCTTGAACCCGAGTTTTGCCACCCTGAGCGTTGACGGCAACCACAACCTGGTTTTGACCATCAGTGCTGCCACGCCCACCATCACCCTCTACGGCTCGACCACGGCCACGGCGTTCACCACCACTTACGGCACGCCCTCAACCGCGCAGGGTTTTTCCGGGTTCGGCAATGATCTGACCGCAGACATTACCGCGACGGCACCGACGGGTTACGAAGTTTCGAGCGACGGAACGACTTACGGCCCGACCGCCACCCTCGTCCAGGCGGGCGGCACGGTCTCCTTCTCCGCATTGTCGCTGCGTCTCGCGGCTACGGCGACGGTCACGGGGGCTTATGACTCGCAATCCATTGTGCTGTCCAGCCCCGGTGCCACCAGCGTGAACATCACCACCGCCGCGAGCGATAACATGGTGAGCAAAAAGTCGCTGACGGTGAGCGGGCTGTCGGTGACGGCCAGCAGCAAGCCCTATAACGGCACGACCGCCGCAGTGGTGAGCGCCTCTCCGGCCTTGGAGTCTGCGGAGGCCATTGGCACGGGCATGCCCAGCGACGGCAAGCCGTTCACGGGAGACACGGTCCTCCTCATCGGCACCGCCACGGGAATCTACAACAGCAAGGACGTGGAGAGCGCGACGACTGTGACTTTCGGCGGCTTAAGCCTAGCGGGCGGGCAAGCCGGAAATTACTCGTTGACGATGCCCGGCACGGTCTCGGCCAGCATTACCCCCAAGGCCTTGAGTATCCTGCCGCCGACGGTGACCAAGATGTACGACGGCGGCACCAGCGCTGGCAACGTCGCGCTTAGCGCGCTCTCTGGCTTGGTGGGCACTGAGACGCTGGGCATCATCGACAGCGCCACGCCCTATCCATCCAAGGACGTGGGTTCAGCGTACCCGGTCACCGTGAGCTACACGCTGTCCAATGGATCTAACGGCGGCGTGATGGCCAACTACAGCAGCCTAGGCACTTCCTCAATTACCAATGCTGCCATTACCAAGGCCAACGCCTCGGTGGGTGTCACACCCTACTCCGTCGCCCACGACGGCCTCCCGCACACGGCTACGGTCGACTTTATCACAGGGGTCAACGGCGAGAGCGGTGCGAGCGTCGGCACGGCCAACGTGAGCAACACGACGCACACCGCGGCAGCCACCTACAACGACTCATGGAGCTTCACCGGCTCCGCCAATTACAACGACATTGCGGCCACCGCCATCATCGACACCATCACCGGCAGTGGTTACACGACCTGGACCTCTGGCCCGTTCCTCCACCCCCTGACCGACACCAACCCGGCGCACGACTTCGACGGCGGCGGCCTGTCCACAGCCATCGAGTGGGTGGTGAAAGGCGATCCCACCAACCCCGCTGACGACGCCAGTGTCACCCCGACCCTCGACAACACCACCGACCCAAGCCACTTCCTCTTCGTGTTCCGGCGCGCGGCGGCGGCTGCCGCTGACACCAACACGACCATCTCTGTCGAATACGGCTCCGACCTCAGTGGCTGGCGTAACACCATCGACAACGGGACCGCCGATGGCGTGACGACCACCGTGGCCACCAACGGCTTCGGCACGGACATCGACAAAGTCACCGTGGCCATCCCCCGAGCCCTCGCATCAGGCAGCAAACTCTTTGCCCGCCTCAAAGTCGCTATCGCCACTCCGTAAAGCCTCCGGCTTCAAACACGAAATCCACTACGAAGAAACTGAAGAATTTCTCCGCCGGAGCCTGAGCGACACAATCCCGGAAGGCGGCGAATGTCTCCATGTACCGTCATGCTGTCGAGCAAGTTGGAAGCTCTCTTTGATTCATCCCAGAGGGATTGCAGCCATTAGCCCGAGTTTCTTATTATGAGGCTGCAGCCCTTGATTTTGCAGGGATCCGTATCAAAAGGCACTACAAAGTCGGTGGGGGCTTCAATTTCATTTTCGAATTCATTTCATGACGAATTTTCTGGCGGAGCAGGCCCCTGTCCCGCGCTCGCCGGGACTCGCAACTGGATCAGGAACGGTTGCACACAGGAGCAGGAGGGCAAACACGCGTTCACCCACGAGATGGTGGAACAAGACCTTGTTTCAATTCGTTCTGCACGAATCGCGTGATTGTCGTCACCGACACCTCACTCCGATCAACTGCAATTCGAAGCGCGATTCTGGTTTTCTCAGAATCTTCGCATTCAGGTACTCCAATTGGCCGGAGAGATCCCATAGGCGGGAACAAAGCGCAGTTCAACCTTCCGACCGAGGGCGGCGGCGGCTTTGCCAAGGCTTGCCACAGTGAGTGATGGATTCTGGGGATCGAGGATACGGAAGGGAATTGCGATAGCATGACGCAAGCAGATCCGCTACGCGGGCTCCTCCTCCGTTCCAAACCGGGCCTACCGTATGAATCACAAAGCGAGCGGGCAATTGATAGCCCTTGGTGATTTTAGCCTCGCCTGTTTTGCATCCACCCAGCAAGCGACATTCGTGGACCAGGTCCGGACCGGCCACCCGATGAATCGCCCCATCCACTCCACCGCCTCCTAGCAGGCTTGAGTTTGCCGCGTTGACAATGGCATCGACGTTGAGGGTGGTGATATCCGCTCGAATTGCGTTCATGGTTTCAATGTTTTGAGTTCATCCTGGAAACCGCCGCTAAGAATCGGCCAACGGCACCAGGTTTTGGGGTCCAGATTTTCGTCATCCAGATGGAAGCCCGGCGCATAGCGTTCGCGTTTCCACTGGTTGCGGCTCCACAACGTGAAAAACCTGTGAGTCCAGAGAAGGAGCCGCTCACGGGAATGAGCGGGGAAGCGAACCTGCAACAGTTCGAAAATCTCCACAGGGCCAAGATGATCCCGGATCGCCGCACGCTCAATGAAGTCCAACACCGGATAGGGCATTAGATCATCCTCGTCGGTTTGCGCCGCACCAGAAGGCCGGAGTTCGGCAGTGGGTTGCTGGCAGTTGATTACGGCGAGTGCCGGGATCGGTCTTCGTTCACCGTCGATCATGGGCCCGGTCGTTTCAAGCCAGCGCAGCCACTGGAGGAGGAATTCCTTGTCGATGCCGGAAATCGGTGCCAACCCGCCCGCAGTGTCACCGTCCATGGTGGCATAACCGACAGCGGCTTCGCTGCGGTTGCTGGTGGTGAGCAGCAGCGCATTGCGGAGATTGGCAAGCATCCAGATACCGGGCGCACGGACTCGGGCCTGGATGTTCTGTAGGGCAATGTCATGTTTCTCCCAACTCAGATCCTGCCCATGGGCCTTGGAAATGAGACTCACGTATGCCTTGTGGATTTCCGCTAAATCGAGATCCAGATGGGTGCCACCAAGTGCTTCCGCAAGCACGGCTGCCGCGCTCCGGGTAATGGTTCCGCTGTTTTCCGTGGCCTGATAGGCCGTGAGCAGAATGTCGCGGAAGTCCGTGGAAGGAAAATTGCCTGCCGCATCCTCGCCGAGATCGCTCCGGGCGAGATCCACCATCAGGCGAACCAGACAGGCAACCGCCGCCGAGTCGGCTCCACCGCTAAGCGAAACAACATAACCGCTGGAATGACTCTTTCGCAGGTAGTCAAAGAGACCAAGCGTGACGGCGGCGGTGAATTCGTCCTCCTTGGTGTCCGCTGATGCAACGCAATCCGCTTGCTCGATTTCTGGTGTCACCACCGGCCAGGCGTGGCCGACCTTGACCACACCCGGATCAGCAGACGCCGGAAGCACCGGACGATGGCTGGCAATCCTCATCGTCTCGACCCTGCCTGCCCGCAGATCGATAACCGCGCTCAACACTCGGACATCCTGAAACCCGAATCGTCGGCTTTCCGCGATCACCCCACCTTTCTCGGCGATCAGAAGTTGTCCGTCATAGATCACACGGCCGGACTCGTTGCCTAATAGGTTGGAATACACGTAGGCGACCCCGAACGAGCGGGATCCTTCCGCCACAAAGCGGCGGCGGATCTCCGCCTTGCCGAAGGCGAAGTGGCTAGCGCTCGGATTGAGAATCACATCCACAGCCCTCGCTGCGAGCCGGGCTCCGGGACGATCCGCGACCCAGGCGTCCTCACAGATTTCAAATCCCAAACGGATTCCGCCGATATCAAACACCAGATCACCGATGGGAATTACGCTGTCGTCCGGAGTCTGATAGATATCCGCCACCCCGGCCGGCCAGGGCTTGAACCAGCGGGGTTCATAGTGGATGCCATCGCCCGCGAGGTTCTGCTTGGCGCACATCCCAACCAGCTTTCCATCCACCGCCACCGCCGAGACATTGAAAAGCGCCCGTTGGTGGGTGACTGGCAGTCCAAAGGCAACGACAAGATTGCGGGTCTCCGGCAGCAGATCCTCCAGCATGCGCCACGCCTGTTCACAAGTGCCGGGAGCGAAGAACGCGTCCTCACAACCATATCCCGTTAGACATAACTCCGGCAGGCACACCAGTCTCGCTCCTTCGGTCCGCGCTTGTGATAACGCCTTGCGGATGCGACCGGCGTTTCCCGACCAATCGAGGGGCGTCTGGTTCAATGCTACGGCGGCGACCTTGAGAAATTGCACGGTGGTTTAGTATGGGGGAAGGAGCCTTCTGAACCCGTGGGTGAGAACAATGAGCAGGAAACACATGTTCCGTACGAGACTCATTGGCCAATTGGGATAGCGTGATTTGTTTCCGGCTGCGATGCGTTCGATGAAACCGGCGTGAATCGGCCAATCCCGGAGATTGGCCAACCAATCGGGTGCCAAACGATCCGGGTCACATTCCGCGCCGGCAATGGAACCGGCGACGAATCCGACCGTGTCGGTATCTCCACCCGCCTTGACAACCGATTCGATTGTCATTCTAAAATCACCACGATGTCGCAGCCATGCGTAGATGGCCACACAGGCCGTCTCGGGAGCGAAGCCACTGACGAATCCCGGTTTTCTTGAAATGGAATTGGCGTAATCTTCAACACTTTCACCCGCCTGCAAACTCACCCTGAGTTTCTGAAAGCGCGTTCGCAAATCGTCACTTCCGATATCCGTCTGCAAACAGTCCAGGACCTCATCTTCGGTCAACGTCCCGGTGGTGACCAGCGCGACGGCGTGGGCAACCATCTGCGCGGCCTCCGTGGCCCGTGGATCACGATGCGTGATCAAGGTGGACGCCCTAACAAACTCATTCCTCTTTTCCGATTCCTCTCCAAACCAGGCCCCAATCACTGGAGCACGCATCAATGGACCGTTGCCCGCAGAGAATACCCCGCTATTGGCTGGCTTGAAGCCCAGCCAAAGTTTCACCAGCGACCGGGCTGTGGCCAACCCGATGCCAGCAGGAACCGAGGCAAGCCACCAGCGCAACCGGCACGCGAGAGCCGCGGAAAATTTTCGCGCATCACCATCATGATCCATCAGACTCAGCAGAGTCATCACGGCATGCTCCGTATCGTCGCTGACCATTCCCTTGCCGAATACAAGGGATTGGCGCAGCGCCCCCGGCCTGAGACGGGCGATGCGCCGGGCGTTTATTCCCTCCGACGGAAGGCCGATGGAATCGCCCAACGCGCCACCGAGAAGACATGCTTTGAGAACGTTCTGGTTCATGGTATTTCAGGTTTCAATGCTGGGTTCAATGAAGTGTTGAATCCGTCTTGTCTGTCTTGAGGAAACCGTTGGGTGATGACGATCTTCCCCATGATATGGTGTCTCGTTTGGTGCCCGCTCCCATCTTGCGAACCACGGGTGCGGCGGGAAATCTGCGCTGCTAAAGTAGCTGGTCAGCCGCGCGCATGCGGTGGCAGTATCGACGCCCGCCCAATTCCGGCCACGCATCTCCCCACCGGACGGGTTGAGCCCGACCGTGATCACCTGTGCCGTCTGAAGACTTCCGAAGAAGGGAATTGGCACGATTGGGAGGTCTGGATCAAAGATGCCCTTGAATTCGGCAAGCACTGAGGCCGTAGTCGCTCCGATGCCTGTCACCAGATTCTCAAGATTGTCATTCAAGATGCGCATTTGTTTAGATTGATGTCGTAAAATCTGTCGCAGGCTGAGTATCACTTAAAGTCCCTACCAAGACTCCGCGAGTTTTTCCACGACGTCCTTTCTCGCCAGCACGCGCGAGCAGAGTTCCCAGCGGTTCTTGTCGGGGTCGATAGTTTCCTTGTAGCGCAGCTCGAACGCATCGCGGGCCTTTTGGCGGAGGTGGATGTATTCGTCCATCCGCTCCTCCAATTTCTCCTCGGTCTCGATCCACTCGTCTTCGAGCGTGTCCGGCAGGCCGCCTAAGATGTCGAACTTGTCCTTCATGCGCCGCGAAAGCACTTGATAGACCTTCTGGTCCTGGGTCTCGTCGTAAACGAGATTGAGCATGTCCACGCTGCTGCGTGCCTGGCCGAAGCGCTTGATCCGGCCGAGTCGCTGTTCGAGGCGCGACGGGTTCCACGGCAAATCGACATTGATCAGGGTGCCGAGGGTCTGGAGGTTGAGACCTTCGCATGCGGCATCGGTGGCGATCACGAGGCGGATGTCGCGCCGCTTCACCGCGTGTTTGATCTCGTCGCGCTCGATCGAGGCGAATTCGCCGGCGCGGAACATGCCGCTCTTGCCGGTGCCGGCATAGACGGCCACCGGTTCGCCGGGCAGGGTCTTGGCCAAGAAAGCTTGTCTTCGAGCCATCGGCGGCCTCGATCACGCCCGCCTTGCCGTGCAGGAAAACCCGGTCTTTCGGCACCACCCGGATTTCCACCCGGCCGCTGGTGAGCAGATCGTGGAGTTTCCGGTAGCGTTCCCGGTGCAGCAGTGCCTCGACCTCCGCCGGTGCCTCGTTCCAGCGTTCCTTGAGGGCGGTTTCCCGGACATGCTTGGAAACAATCACATCCGCCGCATCCAGTTCGCTGTTGCAGACGATCCGCACTTTCGGAATGGCAGCAATCCCCTCGCCCACCAATTCAAAGATCGAGCTGCGGAAATATCCGGCGATGCGGTCGTAGGACTTGGCGTCCCTCAGCGTTGCCGCGAGAAACGCATGATCGAGCCGTTGGCGGCGGGAGGAAAAGCGGCGAATGCTCTGACCGGGTGTCGGCACAGCGGCATGTTAGTCAGAAATTCGGAAAGGTTAAGCGGATTCCGAAAAAAGAGCACAAAGCGTGCCAGGGTAACATGAAAACGGCAATTTGCACTTGGCGGTCCCCGGTTTCGAGGCTAGTCTTCGAGCACCTGCCGTCATGGTTTCCACTTTTCAAGCTGCCACGCAAGGGCTCGGCGTCTATAGTGTCGCCGAGGCGGCACGTTATGCCCGGATGCCGGTTGGGACCCTGAACCGTTGGTTCTTCGGCACGAATCTCGCCGAGCCGATGAGCCGAAGCGAGATCATGGACGATATTTGCAAACGCATCAGTTTCACGGACTTCGTTGAAGCACTCGCGATCCGATCCCTGCGGGCGGATTGCGGCGTTCCCCTGCACAAAATCAAAGAGGCGATCCGCAACGCACGGGAGCACTATGAGATCGAGCATCCTTTTGCGCGGAAAGATCACCGGACAGTGATCATCGGCAAGGACCTCCACATCTTTCTCAAGGAAGATGGCGAGAACCCGGTGGGTCTCACGGGCAAGGATCTGGGACAGAAATCCATGAAACCCTGTATCGAGGCCTACATGAGAGACCTCGACTATGATGCCGACGGGATGGCGATGCTCTATCGGGCCTTTGCCTTCGGTGATCAGGAAATCGTGATGAATCCCAAAGTCCGCTTTGGCGCACCCGTCGTCGAGGGCTCCGGCTACACCGCCGAAACCTTGTGGCGTGCGGCGGTTGCCGAGGGCAGCATTGAAAAAGCGGCTGAGCTTTACGAGGTGCCGGTGGTCGCAGTCGAAGCCGCCTACAGATACTGGAATCAGGAAATCGGCAACGCCGCATGAGCACCGGGCTCAAGCTGCTTTTTGATGAATGTTGCAGCCCCCGCCTGCCTCGCGACCTCCGCGACTTTTACCAGCGCGACTACCCCGACCTGAAAATCCGTCATTTATTAGACGATTGGACTGCCGGGACGCCCGACAGCCAATGGCTCGAAGCCCTGCGACTGGATCCTTCATGGATCGTCATCACCAAGGACGCGGGTAAGAATTCGGCTCAGGAAAAGCTGCCGATGATTTGCCGTGAATGGGGCATCACCCACATCGTTTTCACCGCCGGGATCATCAGCAAAGGTTTTGTGACCCAGAAGAACGCCATCGCAGGCGTGTGGGAGCAGCTATTTCATCTTCACCGGCTGCCACCTGGCTCCCAGGTGAAGCTCGGAGAGACCAATCGGAAGGGAGATATCAGCGGCTTCGAACTCAGGATGAATCAATATTCCCTGATGACCGTGTTGCGTAAACTCAACCCAGGCGATGAGTGATCAGACTGACCCCAGGGTTCGTTGAAAACGGTTGCATCAAACTCCGAGGAAGTTACGGCTCTGGCACAAGGACTGGTTTCTCATTCTTCCAATAAACGTCGATCCGTCATGGCCACCAAAACTGCAACCTCCGGAAAATTCCACGTGATTTCGCGTTCGGGACGATGGGCGGTCACCCGCCAAGGTGCCTCCCGCGCATCCAAGATCGTGGATTCCTGAGACGGTGCCGTGCTCGCTGCGAAACGAATGGCTTTGGGGTGAACCGAGATCGTCGTGCATCGCACCAATGGAACGGTTTCCAAGAGAATCGGAGCCGATACTGGCTCAACCTCAAATGGATGTCACAGCTTGACATAGCGGGCAACCCATGTCAGTTTTCGCCGGGGAGAAAACGATGATTCAAGTCCTAAAACACGATTATGGAAAGAGCAGGGTTTCGCTACTCAAGATTCGAGCGGCGGTCCGGGCTGTTAGGGCGGCGAAGGCGACAACGGTGGTTGCCAAGAAAGTGCCAAGGAAAGCGCCCGTCCCCAAAGCTGACAAACCGGCATGAGGCAGTCGAAAGCCTACGCCCGGCAGGTCTTCCTGAATTGTCCCTTTGATTCTGGATATGTTGAGTTTGTGAAAGTGGTCATGGAATGGCTGACCGACCGTCAAAAAGACGGTTGATGGTGGCGGGATTCCTCACCCCAGCCGCTGGTTCTTCACCAAGTCCCGCAGCACGCGGGCGGCGCTGGCTTCTTCGGGGCGGATGGCTTCAAGGTGGCGAGCAAGGTAATCGGCGATCTCCACGACGCGCTCCCGGCGGGTCATGTCACCGTAGTAATCGGGGACGTTGAGCGTAAGGTGGGCGAGAACCTCGTTGCCGTCGGTTTCGTTGGAGAGTTCCATGATGGCATAGAGCACGGCGCGGAGCACGGTGTCGTGCAATTCGGCCCCCTCGCTCATCTCGCTCTTGCTGAATTCGACGGCGCTCTTGAGGCGGGCCTCGTTCGCCTTCTGATTCCCCATCAGGGCGCGGAAATCGCGGACCTTAAACGCTTTGGCGAAGTTCTGATAGTTGTCGAGCGTCTTGAAGCCCTTGGCTTCGAGGTCGATCAGCTTGAGGTAGAACCGCTCGACACCGCTGAATTCCTTCCAATGCCGCTCGTCGAT
>CAIKHZ010000032.1 GCA_903827375.1 Akkermansiaceae bacterium | reverse complement strand
CGGCGACGGGAGGAATGCGGCTCTTGGAGTGCGGTGACATGTCACCGCTTTCCAGTTGAGGAGCCTCGGCGACGGGAGGTTTGGTGCTTGCGCTCTGACGTTGCTCAAACCAAGGACGCTCCGCTCCGCGGCGGACAAGTCCGCCTCTACCCAAAGCGGTGACATGTCACCGCAGTCCAAGGACGCTCCGCACTGCGGCGGACAAGTCCGCCTCTCGCCAAAGCGGTGACGAGTCACCGCAGTCCAAAGACGCTCCGCACCGCCAGCGGGTGTCAGCATCTGGCGGAAGCTGTTGAACCAATAGAAATCGTTGACCGCGATTCCGGTATCGTACTTCTCGCTGAAGACGTGCTTGAGGATGAGGCAGTTATCCTGCTGCGAAAGCGTGGTTGTACTGCGATACAGGCCCATGGTTAGATCCTGAAAATGTTTGGTGTAGTGCAAGCCAATGGGCACCAGATTCCAGTGAATCAGGTCCGACGACCACCAATAACCCGCGCTCTTGGAGGGAAACAGGTAATAATCCCCCTTGAACGGCACGATCACCGGATCCGCCGCCTCGCGGCCGATGCCCCGGTCCGGCCGGAAACAATAGTCGAGGTTGAGCGGGTTGCAGTAGGTGCTGTTAGGTTCGATCTTCTCCGGCGGCACGATCGCACTGGCGGCCCCGACTGGGATGGCGGCGCCAAGCAACATGGCCGCGGCTGTGATTCGCTTCATGATTTCAAGAGTCATTTGGATGAATCTTTGGTTGTCTTTGGCTGGGCGGTCTGGATCGTCACCGGACCTAACAGACCTGAGGAAAATGAGTAGTCGGGGCCGCCCATGAACATCTCGGTGCGCGTCCGGCGCTGTTCCTCGTGAAGACCGTTATCACCCGTCAAGCGGTTCGGCCACAGGTTCACCACCGAGATTTCCAGAGTGTTCTCGCCCGGCTTGAGCGCCCCGCTGATGTCCACCCGCCACGGCGAACACCAGAGCACACCCAAGTCCTTGCCGTTGAGTTTGACCCGCGCGGTTTCCTTGACCGCACCCAAGTCCAGAATGATTTTGGATTTTGAATTTTGAATTTTGGATGGATCGGCGAGGGTGAAAGTTTTCCGATAGACGGCGGTGCCGCTGAAGTTGCGCACCTGGTGTTCCGGGCGCTTGGTCCAGTCGTCCAGCTTGTCAAACACCAACAGGCCCTTAGCGGCATCGCCGGTCAGGTTGTCGATCGGATAGAACCACTTCGGGTCGAACTGGACGGTCCACGGACCGGTGAGTTCCTGGATGGGCTGGAGGGCTGGGAAGTTCGCAGGGGTCCCGCTGATGCTTTGTTTCGCCTCGACTTGGGCTGAAAGCGGCGGCGAGCTGCCGCACTCCAAAGTGGTGCGAAACACCACAAACAGCCCTCCGTAGGGCTCAAACTCCAGCGGAACGGACGTGCGGCCGTCCTTGGACTCGAATTGCGGCAGCGCCCGTTGCGTGCCGGTCACCGGATCCCATAGCTCAGGTTGTTTGCCGTCCACCCGGAACGTGCACTCGGCCTGCAGCGCGGTGGCGTGCCGGTTGGTCACGAAGTAGATCTCGGTTTCCCCTATGCGACGATGGATGAAATCCACCAGCGCGTTCTCGGATTGGCTGGTGTAGGCGAAATCCACCGGCACCCTCATTTTCGTTAGAACCTCGCGGATGGTCACACCACTGATCACGTGTCCGTTGCCGTAGGTTTTTTGCAGCACAGGCGCAGCGGCATCGGCACCCCACATCTTGTCCGCGATGGCCTTGAGTTGCTGGTCGCTTTGCGGATAGTCCGTTAGGCCGGGCGTGCGCTTGGGCTTCGGGCCGATGACAGTGGCCCCGGCGGCCACCAGTTCCTCGATTTTTCTAACGACAACCAGTGGCATGACCGGTCGATCGGGCAGGACCAGCACCCGGTAACTCATCCCGTTAGGCAGCATGATCCGTGAGTCCTTGACCGTCAGCCGCGTGAGCAGGACCTCTGAGTTGCACATATCGTAGTCATAGCCGAAGCCGCGCGATGGATCGATGTTCTTGGGCGGCACGAAATTGGGCACCTCGTCGCCGCTGTAATAGAGCACGTCGGCCACAAACAACCCCTGCCGCAAGATATAGCAACAACGCGACAGATAACGCAGCAACCCTTCGGCACCCTGGTTCCACCACGTTTGATTGTGGCTGAAATGAATGCCGCCGAAAACCGACTTGCCGGGCAGGCCGGTCTCCGGACCGGAGGTGGCTGAGCCATGGATGCACAGAGCGTTGATGCCTTCGCAGAAGGCGTTGTTGGCGTGCAGCAGCAGATCGGCGGGAGCGGTGCCCCAGCGCGCCCGGCGTCCGCCGCTGGTGAAGGCCTCGGAGGCCACCAGCGGTTTGTCATACAAATGGCCGGCGCTGGCCGCTTGCTTGGCATTGACGTTCTGAGCGGCATCCATCCAGCCCGGGGTGGTGATGGCATGATGATCGGCCGGAGCCCCCTGGTTTTCTTTCCATAACTCGATCTCCCAGAACTCCGCCACCGGCACGTCCATGCGTCCCTGGTTCATCAGCCCGTCGTTGAAAAACAAGCGCGGATGGTGCTGGCCGCCGGCCTCCGCCCGCACCTTCAGGCCGTCGGCATGAGCCAGTTCCGCCCAGCGGCCGTAGTGCTGATCTGCGGCACAATCGGCGATGGTGCGCCGCACGTCTGCCAGGAAACGATCCGTGATTCCAACGCTGTCCACGATCTCACCCGCCAGCGCTGCCAGATAGGGAACCGGATCATAACCGCGACGCTTCTTGAATTCCTCAAGCATCTTCGGCGTCCAGGAATACATCAGGTCGGCCTCGAAATTGTCCTCGATGGAATACTGCCAGGTCTTGCCAACCAGCCCGCTCACATCTCCTAACAACGGCACGATGCCTTTTTCATAATGCTGGTCCATCGCCGCCGGGTTGAGGTAATCGGTCACCAGGCCGTTGCCAAATGCCAGCTTCTGCCCGGTCGTCGTCCGGCCGATCCGCACGACTTTCCAGTTTCCCGCAGGCACGTCCCAGGTCAGCGTGCCATCTTCGGCCAGCTTGCCTGTTAGGTCCATCCGGTCACGCAGTGCCAGCGGCTGCTCATCGGGCAGCTCCACCAGATCCTCCCTGACGAAATTGACCTGGTCGATCTGGCGGACAGCCGAGACGCCTAACGGATTGGTGATCCCGCGTTTGGCAGCCATGCGCGCCACCCGCTCGACCTCGACCTTGTGGCCCAGCGCAAAGTCGTGCAAGGTCGCGCCTTTGCCCACGCCGAGCCGGAACCAGCGCGCGGTGGTGACCGGCACTGCCTGATAGATCGTGTTTTGCCCGGCCCCGACCACGGTGGTCACCGGCTTGAATGCGACGCCATCATCGGACGCCTCGATGACCACTTGCCCGACCATGTCCAGCCACAGCCAATCCACGCCATGCGCTTCGCCGAAATCTATCAGGAGCCATGGTTTGCCGTCGGCTGCGGCGGGCTTCCAGATCGTGTTGAAATTGCCGTCCAGCAGATTTGGCAGGTCATCCGGATTGCTGCTGGCGGTGACCACGGGCGGCGGGTTGGCTGTTCTATCAGGAATCCGGAATGCATGGACTGCCACCTCGGCATAGAGTGCTCCCTTGCCTTTCGGATCCACCAATTTGCCCGCAAATTTCTGCGGCCCCTTGATGACGGTTTCAGAGTTGACCATCATCCAGGCCCCATGCTCCGGGGTGGTCCACGGGCCGCCGCAGGGCCAACCCGGGCAGGTGTTGACGCCGATTTTCAAGCCCAAGCGGTCGGCCTCGCGCACCGCATGTTGGAATGCCTTGCGCCAGTTGTCACTCATGTAGGGCGCGTCGGTCATCGCGTTCAAATCGATCAGATTGGCGCCGCCCGCGCCTTTGGCTTTCAGCTCCTCCATGTGCTGGGTGATGTCGGCCGGGGTGATCCGGCCGATCCAGAACATGTTAACCCAAGGCTTCGCCTCGTCCGGCGGGTTCACGAAGGCTTTGGCCAGATCGGTTTCGGCCCGCGCCGTGCCTAGCAGGGCGCAAAGCGCAACGGCCAGTATTGTAGCGGCGCTCTGTGAGCGCCGATGGCGATTGGGCGCTACAGCGCCGAGCATGGATGGAGCTGCAATCCGACTTTTGACGTGATCTGGTGTGGTGGCTTTCATTTCTCTAACATGTTGATCACATCCGCCTTGCGTAACTCAGGCGTGACCTTGAGAGACACCACTTTGCCGCCGCGCAGTTCGCCTTCGACGGTGGTGTTATAGAGCGCGTGGAGTTTGAAGTTCACATCCCAGTCTTTCGGCCACGCCGGGAACAGATAGATCTTCTTGCCGACCACCTGCATCAACATCGCCTGCAGGGCGGTCATCGCCACGCCGCCGTGGCTTTGGTCATTGATACCGACTTGGGCGGGACCCCAGACCGCCGGAAATCGGCTGCCGGGATCATGCGCTGCGAAATTCGAGGTGACCATGCTGGCGGCCTGTCCGGCCTTGCCGACGAAGGCGGCTTGGATGGGACTCAAGCGCCAACCGCCCGCCTTTCCTTCCCATGGGTAGGAGTTTCTCGGCTTGGCCGGATTCCATCGTTCGAAGGTCCGACGGCCGATGTCGGCGTCCTTGCTGTCAAAGGCGTAGAGGCGATAGGGAAATACCGCATAGAGATCCGGAACCTCATCGCCCTGCCAGGTCTTGATCACCTCCGCCGCAATCAGGATCTTCTTGTCCGCCTCATCTTTCATCCTTACCTCGGGCCGTTCAGTGGGTGGCAGCTTCCAGATGGCAAGCTGCGCGGGCGCGGCGGCGTCCTTCAGTGTCGCCATAGGCATTTCCGGTGTATCGGCCAGGGTCTTTTTCCAGGCGGCGCGCTGGGCGGGGGTGGTGACCTCTTCCGACAAGGCTAACAGACGCGGCAACACGTAACGCAAGCCGGCAATCTCCGGCAACGGGTTCACCGACTCGTGGGCGCATTCCAGCGCGGCCGCGGGATCCATCCGAATTTTGCCATTGTCGTCGCGCTTCCAATGTTGGTCGTAAAATGTGATCACGCCATCTGCCAGCGGCAGCACCGACTCGCGCAGGAATGCCTCGTCGCCCGTGGCCTCGCAGTAGTCGAGCATCTTCGCGGTCAGCTCCAGGCCGCCATGCCAGATCCAGCGGACGTACTCGTTTTCCTGATAGGTACCCCAGGCATAGACCGTCGCGGGGATGTAGAGCCCATCGTGATGGTATTGCAGCTTCGTGCGCTCCTTGGCCATCGGCACCATCGCGCAGTACATCTTGAACAAGGGCATCAACAAATCGTAGTCGCCGCTGCGCAGCATCGGCCCGTACATCGTCGTCGCCGCGTCAAGGAACCAGTAGTTGGCGCCGTGAACGCGATAATCCGCATCGATCAGGCTGTCGCGCTTGCGGTTGTTGACCGTAAAGATCGAGCTGTCATGTTTGACCGGATAAGCGCCGCGGCCGGCAGCAGCCAGCACGAAGCGCTGCAAGGCGTAGCCCCGGGTCACCAACTGCCCGGCGGGCTCATCACTGATGGTGGGATGGATGTGGCCGGGGAGGCCGCTGCTTCCGGTCAACTGCAATTCATCACGCTCCTTCACCCTTGCGGCCACCTGCTCTGCAGTGGCCGGCGCGGCATCTTCCGGGGCTTTGACATGGATCCAACTGCGGTTCCAGAACGCCTGCCACCACTTGGTATGCGCCTGCCACGCCTTGTCCGAACCGGTCTTGCGCTCTTCGGCGATGATGGCATCAAGCTTCTCAATCCATTGTTGCGCGGTGTCGGTTTGTGCACCTAGCAGATGGATGGCAATATCCAGCCGACGGGTCGGCGCCGCGGTCTTGAGCGCCTGCGTCGCCTCCCCGGCAGCGGCGGGGACCATGCCCTTGCCGCTGATAGAACCGCCGAACGTGTTGTGCAGGATCGGGTCATGCACCAGCGGCAGCAGGCTCTCCATGCCCTGGAGCTTCATCGCCAGCGGCACGATGGTTCCTTCGTTGCGGTGATACCAGACGATGCGGTTGTCCTTCTGCGGCAGCACCGTGTCGGCCTTCTCCATGACCGGTCCCGCGTTCTGGCCGCTCAGGTATCCGATGTTGTCATTCTTCTGCATGTCGCAGTCGGTTGTGCGCCAGACATACAAGCCGACCTGCGCCTGCATGTCCTGCTTGGATTCCCCCTCGATGTGAATCACCGGCCGGTTGGCATCCACCCAGAGACGGATTTTGAATGGTGAATTTTGAATTTTAGATTCTATCAGAAGCGATCCATCGCTGAGTTTCAATTCCTGTCTGAAACTTTCCTTCACCGCCAACGGGGGATCAAACTTGACGCGAACCTGGCCTAACTTCACCAGGCGTCCGCTATCGGTCCACGAATCGGTCTTGGAGATGAAGAACAGCAAGTCGCCGTTCTCCTCCACCCAGGCATTGAGGCCGATGTCGCCGTTGCCCAGCGGCATCGATCCGCCGGAATCCTTGCTCGGCGAATCCCACACCACGTTGCAGGCATCCAGCGGGTTGCCGGGCTTTGCCTCCGCGCCCGGGGCCGCCGCCCTAACAGGCTGGCACGCGATCAAGGCCAGCACGGCTGCCCTCCCTATCATCATTGATAATTGATTCATATGTTGATTTTTACTTATAAAATTGGGGGCCCGTCCTGACCCACTCATCCGCCATGAGTTGGTGACCGGAATAGGTGGGGTGCACCCCATCCGCAGCCCAGAACGCTGCGGGTGCACGTTTGCAGGCATCGTCAAAGACCTTCTCGATGATGAATTGGTAGCCTTGCCCGAGAAGCAGGTGCGGACAGTCATTGCGGTTGCGTTCCCAGTCGGTGATCGGGTCGCCCTGGAACAAGATCCGCGCGTTCTGCTTGAACCACGGCCCGTTGACCGCCGCCAGCGGCGCGGTTGGCGCGGCTGGCCCGGCGGCACCCCGTGCAAGAAGCGGTGCAAAGCCGACTAGGGCGATGACGATTGGCCCTAACTCAAGGCGCAATATCGGGGAGCGCCGGCAGCTTGCCGGCTGCGTTTGGCGTCCCGCCAAACGCTTCAAAGACGTGAGAATCGCGGTTACTCCGTCTGATGCTTGCTTCTGCCTAGCACACACGGGCGAGCCGCCCGTGCCCCCCTTGGGCGCGACGGCAGCGTCCGAGTTGACACAATTCCTGCCAGTCACCAAGGCCGGTTGGATGATGTGTAGCATATTCATTTGTTCACGATTTCCACGACCAGCGCCGGGTCCGACAGGTCGCCGGGAGTGGCGGCTGAGAGCCCGACAGTTTTGATCAACTCGCTAGGGAAGACAAGCTTGTTGCCCTCCACTAACACCTTGGACGTGATGTCCACCGCACCGTCGCCGGCAAGATCCTGGGCCCAGATCCGAACCTCGCCAAGCGGTTTCTCGAACACCAGCGTCAAACTCTTGTAATAGCCGAAGATGCCGATTTTACCGCTGTTACGGCTCACATGCAGACTGACATCCGCCTCGGGAAAATAACATCCGCGCTCTGGGTTCAATCTGCCGAGCGTGCCGATGCTGAGCGATCCGTTTGGATGGAGCGCAGCCACCACGTAAGGCGGTTCGCCCTCGCATTTGACATCAGGCAAGGGAAGTTCGCGCGTGACTCTTGCGGGCGCTTCCTGCGCCACCACCTTGTTCATGCACGCATACGGCGACGCGTACGTCGTGGCCCAATCCTCCGTGCTGGTCCAAAACTCGCCAACCGGGAATTTGTAGGAATCCACCAGCATCCTGGTATCGACATGCGTCACCATCACCCCGGCACCGAAGGCGGGCGCGATGCGCTGCCACCTAACAGACCTAACCACTTCATCCATGCGCTGCTTGAGATTGCGCGGGCCTTTGAGGAAAATGTCCGGATCATCGCCGGGCCTGAGGCCGATCATCGGGCTGCGCATGACGCCCATCGTGCCGCCGAGCACCGCGGCCATGGTGACCTCATCTTCACAGTTCAGATAGCCGGTCTTGGTCGGCTTGGACTTGACCGCGTCAAGGATGCCAGCCAAGCGGCCGAGCATCGTCGGGATGCCAAGCTGCGGCGAATGATCATGCAGCCGCATGACCTCGGAGTACTGGATCACCCGCTTGCCCGCTTCGACATAAGCAGGATCGACCTGTCCGCTGCCTGGATAGGAGTTGAAGGGGCCGTCCTTCGAGGGGTTGCCGTGTTCCATGACCAGTCCCGGGAAAATCTCATCGGCGAAGTCGGTCATCATTTTCCAGGCCGCCTCGTCGCCGCCCCCGTCCATCTTCCAATACCCGATGCCCGCCGCTTTTGACCACTCTAACCGCTCGCGCCAGAAGACTTTCTTATACTCAGCTTCGGACTTAAACGTTTGCTTCCGCTGCGCATCGAGGGCCGGTTCATAGGCCCGATACCAGAGGCCGACGCCCCGCCAACCGCAGTCCATGACCCGCTTGTTAAGCGTGATAATGTTTTCTGGAATGGACCCTCTGAATGAAGGGAATTTTTCGGGATCGAGCTTGGAGTAGTTCCGGTAACCGAGGTCCCGATTCACCGGGAGGTCCCAACCGTCGTCCAGCACCACCCACAGATCGCCCCTGATTTTTGGATAGAAATTCCTGAGCCAGCCCTTGGCGCCAAACAAGTTTTCCTCGTTGAGCTGAAGGGCCGCATATTTGTCAATCGACGCCACCTGATAGATGATCGGGTCATTGGCCTTCGCACCCTGACCCTGCATGTAACTCTGGGCCGACCAAGTGCACCAGTAGTTCGGAGAAGTGCCCGGCTCGGTGGGCACCAGATTACTTGCGGCGGCAAGGGCGGCCGACGCAAGCACGCTGGCGAGAATGAACGGGAGAATCCTGGGGGGAAAAGTCGTGGTCACGGGGCTTGATTGGTCCGGGTTGAGCGCGGTTTTTGGAGTGCGGTGACATGTCACCGCTTTCCAGTTGAGGAGCCTTCGGCGACGGGTTGATCGCGGTTTTTGGAGTGCGGTGACATGTCACCGCTTTCCAGTTGAGGAGCCTTGGCGACGGGTTGAGCGCGGTTTTTGGAGTGCGGTGACATGTCACCGCTTTCCAGTTGAGGAGCCTTGG
>CAIKHZ010000031.1 GCA_903827375.1 Akkermansiaceae bacterium | reverse complement strand
GGCCGATGGGGTCAGTCCTCGCATTTCGCATTTGTTAGATGCGTGCCTCGCTAGAGACTTGTGCGGTGCCAAAGTTTATCCGAGTTTAGGATGGTCGTCTTCAGCCTTGCCTGCTGGGACACGGATCGATAATCTCGCCTTGCCATGATCCGCCCGCGCCGCAACCGCCGCAGTCCCGCCATCCGCTCGATGGTGCGGGAAACCTCCCTCACGCCCGCTGACTTCATCCTTCCGCTATTTCTGCACGAAGACGCCCATGACACCCCCATCGCCTCGATGCCCGGCGTCACCCGCTGGTCGCTCGACGGCTTGCTGCGCGAGGCCGGCGAGGCCCATGCCCTCGGTGTCCCGGCGATCGTTTTGTTTCCTAAAATCGAGGAACCGCTCAAATCCCCCCACGCTGAGGAATGCCACAACGACGTCGGCTTGGTGCCCCGGGCCATCCGCGCGCTCAAAGCCGCCTACCCGTCGCTGTGCGTCATCACCGACGTCGCTCTCGATCCCTATAACTCAGATGGCCATGACGGCGTGGTACAGCGCAATGAACTCGGAGAACTCACCATCCTCAACGACGAAACCGTGGCCATCCTCTGCGAGCAGGCACTCTGCCATGCCCGCGCCGGTGCCGATATCGTCGCACCCTCAGATATGATGGACGGTCGCGTCGCGGCCATCCGCCAAGCCCTCGACTCGGAAGATTTCCAGAATGTCTCAATCATGAGTTACACGGCCAAATACGCCTCCGCCTTCTACGGGCCGTTCCGCGGCGCTCTGGATTCCGCCCCCAAGGACGGCGACAAAAAGACCTATCAGATGGATCCGGGCAATTCCCGCGAGGCCATCCGTGAATGCCTGCTGGATGAAGCCGAGGGTGCCGATATGCTTATGGTCAAACCCGCCGGGCCCTACCTCGATATCATCTCTAAAGTCCGCGATACCTCCACCCTGCCAATCGCAGCTTATCAGGTAAGCGGCGAGTACCTCATGCTCAAAAGCGCCGCCGCCGCCGGTTGGCTTGACGAACGCGCCATCGTCCTTGAAAGCCTCATAGGCATCAAACGCGCCGGCGCTGATATGATTCTAACGTATTTCGCCAAGCACGCCGCAGCTTGGCTGCGCGGCTCATGACGCAGCCCCCCGCGACTCACTCCGCTTTGTGAAACTTGAGGACCCGTTCGCCCTCTCGATAATAGTTGAGCCGGTCCCGCGCATGAATCTCCAAAAACGCCGGATCCTCACGCAACGCCCGGTGCTCGATTTCGTATGATTCACGTTCGGCAAGTGCGTCCTGCTCCCGTGCGTTGGCATCCGCCAGCTTGGCTTCTAACTCGTCCAATCGACGTTTTTGCGGGACGGCTGTGGACATCACGACCAAACCCACCGCCATGCACAACACCACAAAAACCACACGCACAGACACTTGGATGATCCGAGCCCGGACCTCCAATCTTCTCACCCTCTCAACCACCAATCTGCGTCGTGCCATTTGTGCTTGGAAATGAAAAATAAAAAAATCGGCCGATTGTCAAGAAAACTTAATTTCCAGCATAACGGGTAGGTGTTCGTAAATTCTTCTCAAAGGCGCTTGTTGCGTCCCCCGGCAGATGCTAGAGAATATACTTATGAGCAGTCAAGCAGCGACGGATGGCGAATGGAGCGGCGGTGTGCTGCCTCATCAACGGTTCCTGGGTATCGATATCGGTGCGGAAACGATCAAGGTCATTGAAGTGTTCCGGCAGGGTCCCAACCTCCACAGCGGCCGCCGCTGCCTCGTCGAACACCACAAACAACCCGCCCAGCGCCTGCTCGAAGTGCTTGCCGATTTCGACTGGCCCAGCCTCAGCGGCGCCGCAGTCAGCGGGCGGCTCGCCCGCTTGGTCAAGTTGCCACGGGTGCCCACCAAACAGGCGCAGACGCGTGGTTTCCGGTTTCTCCACGGCACCGGTCCGACCACCGTTGTATCCATCGGCGGGCATGGGTTTTCGGTTCTGGAATTGCGCGACGACGGTCCGGAAGTGCTCCGCGAAAACAGCCGATGTTCACAAGGAACCGGCAATTTCCTCCGCCAACTCTGCGAACGTTTCGACCTAACACCTGCTCAGGCAGATGATCTTTGCGCCGAGGTCCAGAACTCCGCAGCCCTCTCCGGTCGATGCCCGGTGATCCTGAAAACCGACATGACCCATTTGGCTAACAAGGGCGAGCCGCGTGAGGCAATCCTCGCCGGCCTGTTCGATGCAGTCTGTGAGAATGTCATGGTTTTGGTCAAACCCGGAGTCAGCCCGCCGGACGTCGCACTCATCGGGGGGGTCACCCGCTCGCGCCGCATCCGCCGGAGCTTTGCTCGCATGTTAGCCCCTCGCGGGATGAATTTGTTAGACATGACCCTGGAGGACGTGGAATTTATTGAAGCCATCGGCAGTGGCATGCTGGCGGCGGAGACAGCGGCCCCGTTGCCGCCACTCCGCGATCTGCTGGCGGACGTCGGCCCCACGAGCATGGACACTGTGGCGGGCTTGAGCGGTAGTTTGCCACTGGTGCGGAGGATGCCTCCACAGAGATTGCCTGAGCGCAATGGTCATGTGCGCCAGTTACTGCTGGGGCTGGATATTGGCTCGACCGGCTCCAAGGCTGTGGCGCTGGATGGAACCACCGGCGAAGTCGTCTGGGAAGGCTACCGGCGCACTGCGGGGGATCCGGTCGGCGCAGCACAGGCTCTGCTAGCCCAATGGGTGGAGGAACACTCGAGCGACGGGGTGCTGCGAGGATTCGGGGTGACTGGCAGCGGCCGGGAAATCGCCGGTTCGTTGCTGACAACTTGCTACGGGTGCGAAGCGGTTTTTGTGCTCAACGAGATCGCGGCCCACGCCGAAGGGGCCCGGCATTTCGATCCGCGGGTGGACACGATATTCGAGATCGGGGGGCAGGATGCAAAATACATCCGTCTGGCGGATGGACGGGTTGTGGATTGTGCGATGAACGAGGCATGCAGTGCTGGCACCGGTTCCTTCATTGAGGAACAGGGCAGCAAGTTCCCAGGTATCGAGGGTGTCCAACAACTCGGCGCACAGGCCATGCTCGCCCCCCAATGTGTGTCGCTGGGCCAACATTGCTCGGTATTCATGGCCGAAGTGATCGGCGAAGCCGTGGCCTCCGGCTGCGACCAACGCGAAATCATTGCCGGCCTCTACGACTCCATTATCCAAAATTACCTCCACCGCGTCAAAGGCAACCGCTCCGTCGGCTCGGTCATCTTTTGCCAAGGCATGCCCTTTGCTTCCGACGCCCTGGCCGCCGCAGTGGCCCGCCAAACCGGCAGCGAGATCATCATCCCGCCCAACCCAGGCACCGTCGGTGCCCTCGGTATCGCATTGTTGACCCAGCGCCTAACCACTTGGCGGGACAATGTCATCTTCGACCCACAACGCTTCCTCGAGGCACGCATCGATACCAAGGAAACCTTTATCTGCCGCTCCAAAACCGGCTGCGGCGGCAACGGCAACCGCTGCCGCATCGAGTCTATCAATACCACCGTCAGCGGCCACGGCCAACGCTTCAACTGGGGCGGTGCCTGCGCGCTCTACGACAAAGGCACCCGCAAGCACAAACTGCCCGACCTCTCGCCCGATCCGTTCCGTGAGCGCGAGGCACTTGTCAGCCGATTGATAGATGGACTGGGTTCCACGCCAGGTGCCAAGACGGTGGCTTTAACCGACGAATTCACCCTCAAGGGAATGCTGCCCTTGTTTGCATCGTTTGTGCGCGGGCTGGGCTTTAATCTGGACCTAACCACCGGGGCTGACCATGCCGTGCTCAAGCGCGGCACCCAAGAGGCGAATATCGCGTATTGCGCGCCAATGCAGCTCTATCACGGCCTGACGAGCCAAATGGCGGAGGCCACAGAGGTTGATTTTTTGTTGCTGCCGATGCTCCGCAGCTTGCCGCGTGTGGATGCCGAACCCCATGCCAAAGTCTGTCCGGTGGTGCAGGCCAGCCCGTGGATTTTGCGCCAGGACCTCGCCGCCAAACTCAACGGCCGGGTTCTCTCACCGGTCATCGACGTGGGCCTCGGCAATTACGATTCCAGTGAGTTTCACCAAAGCTGCGCGGAACTCGCCAGAATGTTAGGTAAGGGCGCGCCGGACTGTTGGCAACCGGCTTTGCGCCAGGCGATCGAGGCGCAACTGGCATTTGAGCGGGATTGTGAGGACATCGGCCGCCGCGCGTTGGCCTTCTGCGCCGAACAACACGTGCCTGCGGTAGTCGTGTTAGGTCGGCCCTACACCATCTATAACAAGGTGCTCAATTCCAACGTCCCGGCCATTCTCCGCGAGCAGGGGGCCATGGCGATTCCAGTGGATTGTTTCCCGATACCCGACGACGTGCCGGTGTTCGGTGACATGTACTGGGCTCAGGGTCAGCGGATTCTTCGCGCCGCCCATCAGGTCCGACGCATGCCCGGTGTGTACGCACTCTATTGCAGCAATTACTCGTGCGGTCCGGATAGCTTCAACCTGCACTTCTTCGCCTATATCATGGACGGCAAGCCGTTTGCCATCATCGAAACTGACGGCCATGCAGGCGACGCGGGCACCAAGACGCGGGTCGAGGCGTTCCTCCATTGTGTTGCCGGAGAATCCGACGCGCCCGCCGGATCTGGCAAGCCACCCAATGCCTTTGCCACATTGCAGCAGAACGAGATGAGCGTGTTAGATATACTCCCCAATGAGCGCGTGCTGTTGCCGGTGCTCGGGGTGCTTTCCGACGTGTTTGCCGCCTGTCTGCGCGGCCGGGGCTTGCGCGCCGAAACCCTGCCACCGGTGGACGCCGAGGCGTTGCGCATCGGCCGCCGCCTCACCTCAGGCAAGGAGTGCATCCCCGCATGCATGAACCTCGGCGCCCTCGTCCAGCTCATCCAAAATAGCCCGGACCCCAACGAGCGTTTCCTCTATTGCCACCCAGGCAACAACGGCCCATGCCGCTTCGGCGTTTACAACCTGCTCACCCAGCTCGCCCTCGAACACACCGGCCTCAGTGAGCGCCTGCGCATCTGGGCACCCAAGGAAGACGGGTATTTCGACAAGCTCCCTCCTGGCTTCGCCCTGCTCGTGTTCACCGGCTTTGTCGCCGGCGACGCCCTGCTCGACGCCTTGCTCGAAGTGCGACCCGCGGAAAACATCAAAGGCGAGGCCAACCGGATCTATCAACGCAGGATGGCCGAATTGCTCGCCAAATTGCAGGCACTCGCCGGCACCAATCTGGGCATGGCAAAATCCCTCTGGCAGGTGGCTAGCGGAGAATTGCTGGGCTTGCGCGGCTTACTGGCCGGGGCAGCTCGTGAGTTTGCTGCGCTGCGCGGCCCGGCCAAATTGCCCACCGTGCTCGTGGTAGGCGAGATCTATGTGCGCTCGAACGCATTTGCCAATGACAGCGTCATCGAGCGCCTGGAGGAGCGCGGGATGCGCGTCAAACTCGCGTCTTGCGGTGAGTTCATTGAATACATCGACCATGTGAACCGCCATGATCACGGCCACAATGGATTGGGTGATCGCATCGGAACCGCAGTGCAGGAACGCATTCGCTCGGTGATCCATCGGGTGATGACACGCGAACTCGGCGGCCACGCCCGCACTCCGATTGCCGCCACGATGGCCGCTGCCAAAGGCTATGTGCCCGAGAGCTTTGAATCTGAGGCCATTCTCACCATTGGCGCTGCCCTCCACCATTGGCGGGCTGGAGAAATCCAAGCTGTAGTCAACATCGGCCCACTCGAATGCATGCCCACCAAGGTGGCCGAAGCTCAATTCTTCCACATTGCCCAGCATGAGGGCTTGCCGTCACTGACCCTGTCGCTCAACGGCGACGCCATCAACACCGAGACCCTTGACAATTTCGCCTTCGAGGTTCATGAGCGTTTTCGCAAACAGGTTTCGTAGCTCCGACTCTCCCGCCGCCGGGCCCAGCGTCCGTGTGAAGGAGTCAAGTTTTCCAAGACCGGATTGATTGCTGCCAGACGAATGTTGATTTTGGACCTCGGCGAGAACCCGCTTTACAGGCCAAGTTTCTCAATTTTCCACATCCTCAGCCCGCGCCGGGTTCTGGTGCTGACAATGACCTTCTCGACCCATGGGCCTTTGATCCGGTCGAAAAACTTGACCAACAGAAACTTTTCCGCCGCCAATTCAAGTCATGAATTGACGAGCCCCCATGCGGCTCCATACTCAGCCCGCACGATGCGGCAAAAACCCACACGATCAACCGTCAGTCGCTCTTAGAATTTCCCGATACAGAAATCCTACATCCATGATTACCCTCTGCCTGCACCATGTCTCCACTGCCACTGAGGGCGGGGCGAAGTATCGCCAGTTTCTGATAACGCCCAAAGGCTTGACGTGGGTGATTCGCTCGGCGCGTGCGCTGGGCATGGAGTTTATCAGCATGGCCGACGTCCTGCGAGACCCGCAAGCCTTCTGGCAGACGAATCATGCCAACAAAATCGTCATGACCTACGACGATGGCTATGAGAATTTTCTCACCTACGCGTTGCCGGTGCACGAACGAGAGGGTTGCCCAGCCACGGTCTTTGCCGTGGCCGGCAAAATTTCAGGATCCAACGACTGGGATCCAGAGATGCCATACTCCCCGCTCATGTCGCTGGAACAGATGCAGCAAGCGACCCGCTCCGGGTTGATTACCTTCGGTTCGCACAGCCTGCTCCATAGCCGACTCCAAACCCTCACCCCGGACGAATTGAGCCGGGACCTTCAGCAAAGCCATCAAATCCTCGCCTCCGGCCTGGGCGACAGCTACTTGCCGGTTCTAGCCTACCCTTTTGGCAATTACTCACAGGGTGTCGTCGATGGCGCCAAGGACTCGCCCAACAAGTATGCCTTCACGATCAAGCGGGGCTTCTGGTTGCCTACCACGCCGTCCCACGAGGTTCCGCGATTCTGCGTTGGGTTTCAAGATGGCTATCCGTTCGTTTTCTTTGCCAAATGCCTGCGAAACCGGATCACCGCAGCGATCCAATCCGCCCGATCTCATTGACGCGCCAGGCTTGCCTGCGTCCGTGGGAAGTGTCATGACATAGGCGCTCCTGCAACACGGATTGCTGCTGGGACTGATGAGAAAAAGTCCGCAAATATCTCAGTGATTTGAGTGCCCAAATTGGCTCGACCCATGCACGGCATGCAAGCCCCTGGAGATCTCACTTGGCGATGGACGCACTCTCATATTGGGGGATATCTGATTCCGCTGGCATCCCACGCCCAAGAATCCCACACTCACGAATTTTTCAATAAATTCCTTGGCAAGGCGTTCCGGATAGCTATTTTAGCGCTTGTCGAGAGTCCCCCTTGTTTCTGACGAAAATCCCTGTTTTCCTGAGTCTGCAGGAGCTCCCCGCCGAGGTTACCCCAATCCCGCACATCCAAGAATCTTAAATCCCTCTCCCATCCCGCCCCCGGCGTCTCTTTCCATGCAAACTATCCTCGAACCAGGCCGCGCCGAAAAAAACTACTGGCGCGATCTGTGGCACTACCGCGAACTCTTCCAAGTCCTCGCTTGGCGCGATGTCTCCGTGCGCTACAAACAAACCGTCATTGGCATAGCTTGGGCACTCATCCGGCCATTTCTCACCATGCTCGTCTTCACGGTCATCTTCGGCAAGGTGGCTAAGCTACCAAGCGAAGGAAACGTTCCCTACGCCCTGATGGTCTTCGCTGGTATGTTGCCGTGGACGTTCTTTTCAACGGCATTGTCTGAGGCCTCCAACAGCCTCGTGTCCAATGCCAATCTTGTCAGCAAGGTGTATTTCCCGAGGCTCATTGTTCCCACTGCCTCCGTGGTGGTTGCCTTCATTGATTTCCTCATCAGCTTTGTGATCCTGGTGGGAATGATGCTGTGGTTTCAATTCCTTCCCGGACCGCAGATCCTGCTGTTGCCAGTCTTCATCGTCCTCGCCTTCTTTGCCTCTCTCGGGCCTGGCCTCTGGATCACCGCCCTCAACGTCAAGTACCGCGACTTCCGCTACGTCATCCCGTTCATCGTCCAGTTTGGCCTTTACGTCTCACCGGTCGGCTTCTCCAGCAGCGTCATCCCGGAAGAGTGGCGACTCCTCTACTCGCTCAATCCCATGGTCGGGGTCATCGATGGCTTCCGTTGGTGCATCCTCGGCGGCGAGGCTGCCCTCGATTGGCGGACTTTCGGCATCAGCTTGGCCGTCACCGCCTTCTTCCTCTGGCTGGGTGTGCGGAAGTTTAGGGCGACCGAGAAGAGCTTCGCGGACCTCATTTGATAAGAGAAACCTGAAACTTGAACGAAAGACTGGCCCTCGAGACTCATTTTCTTGCATCATCTAGCAGCCTTCTCTTCATCTGCACCACAAGCCTCATCCTTCTCTTCATACCCATGTCCGACACCGTCATCTCCGTCGAAAACCTCTCCAAATCCTACTTCATCGGCCACGGAGGACCGCGCGAGAAAAACCCCATGCTGCGCGATATGATCGTGCGTCACGCCAGGAACTATGCCCGCAAGGCCATCGACATGGCTCGCGGCCGCCAAATCATCCAGGGCGATAGTGTCGAGGAATTCTGGGCTCTCAAGGATGTCGCCTTCGAGGTGAAGCGCGGCGAGGTGGTTGGCATCATCGGCCGCAATGGCGCCGGCAAATCCACCCTCCTCAAAATCCTCTCACGCATCACCGAGCCGACGACTGGACGCATCACGTTGAATGGCCGTGTCTCCTCGTTGCTTGAGGTTGGCACCGGCTTCCATCCCGAACTCACCGGCCGCGAGAACATTTTCCTCAATGGAGCCATTCTCGGCATGCCCCGGGCTGATATCAAGAGAAAGTTCGACGAGATCGTGGACTTCGCCGGCGTCGAAAAATTTTTGGACACCCCGGTGAAACGCTACTCATCCGGGATGTATGTGCGCTTGGCTTTCGCTGTGGCCGCGCACCTTGAACCGGAGATCCTCATCATCGACGAAGTCCTCGCCGTTGGCGACGCTGAGTTCCAGAAAAAATGCCTCGGCAAGATGAAGGATGTGGCGGGCCAGGGCAGGACGGTCTTGTTTGTCAGCCATAACATGGCGGCGGTTCGCTCGCTCTGCAGCTCCTGCCTTTGGTTGGACTGCGGTCTCATCCGCGAAGCCGGCTCGACTGCCGAAATCCTCGACCATTACCTCCGCTCGTCAACCAAGGACGTCAAGGCCTCCGAAGTCGTATTGCCCGAGGATCTAACAAAAGAATTTCAAGTCCGCAAGGCACGGGTGACCAAGATGGACGGCGAGATCTGCTCCGATTTCCTTTGCGATGAGGAAATTTCTCTGGAGTTGCAGTGCGAGGTGCGCAATCCGGTGCCCGGCCTCTACGGCTACCTGCAAATCTCACTTCGGGACGGTACGGAAGTGCTTGTTTCTGATAGCTTCGACGGCGGAGGAAATCCCGTCGATAATCTTTCGAATGGCCACCACACGCTTCGCATCACTGTACCGGCGCGCTCCCTGGCACCGGGCGAATATGTGGCCTATTTCAACTTCGCCAGCCCCATGAGCGCAGCAGGTTTCAGTGTCGATTGCCTAGGGGATCTGCTCTCGTTCCAAATCACGGACCCAAATACCAGACGTGGCAACAACCGCGGTGGCTTTTTTGGCACCCTCCTTCCTTGGCAAATCACTCCTTGCTCTTTGCGGCCCGCTATGGCATCAGACAAATAAGGAATATGTTCTTCGCTGCAATCGAAAACTACTTAATAACGCCTCAGCAATTCTAACCGAAATCATCTATAATTCACGCTTAAATATTGACTTTAACATGCAACATCCAAGAGAACTACTCAATGCCTATGTGTGCGGGCAAAACATTATATCTCTCCTCAAGGATTCATTCGCTTCAGATCGCAATACCGAGGAGATGATCGAACTTGCCTATGATCTACAAACAGGTAGCTATATCGAAGCACTAAATGACCCGGATGTGCTCAAGTATAATATGCAATATGGTAGAGCCATTGCTGAAGAAATTCTTACATTAACGGCACCTTCAAGTATTTTGGAAGCTGGCATAGGAGAGGGGACAACTTTGAAGTTTGTCTGTGATGCGCTAAGTAGTGCAAATCCTCAAGCACACGGATTTGATATTTCCTTTTCAAGAATTGCATGTTGCCGGGATTGGCTTGCCGCAACATCGTCAAAAAATGTATTTTTGTCAGTGGCGAGTCTCTTTCACCTACCTTACACCGATAGCTGTTTTGACATTGTCTATACGTCACACTCGATTGAGCCAAACGGGGGTCATGAAAAAGAAATACTGAAGGAATTGTATCGAGTCGCCTCTAGGTATCTGATTCTTCTGGAACCAGGATATGAACTATCTTCTGAGAAATCTCAACGGCGCATGCGTGAGCACGGCTATTGTCGGGATTTGGTAATGCATGCCGGAGAATTGAACATGCAGGTTATCAGGCATGAACTCTTCCCGTCAGCAATCAACTACCGCAATAACCGTAATTTCCAAAAATCCTAGCGCTGCTTCTGCAGTACCTAGTTTGGCTTGTCCTAGATTTGGTGATCCTTTAATGGATTATGGCGATTCTCTTTTCTCTCCTGATTCTCTTCGGGCCTACCCAAAGATCCTCGGCATTCCATGCTTGAGGCAGCAAGATGGCATTGTTGCAAGTAAATATGAGAGTTACAATAGTAACTAACTTTCCAGGTTGTAGTATCAATTATATATAGCGCTTTTCCCTATGAAATCTATCCTCATTACCGGCGGCACCGGCTCTCTCGGCAAGGAACTCACCAAGACAATCCTGGCCCAATGGCCTGACGTCAAACGCTTGGTCATCTATTCACGCGATGAACAGAAGCAATTCCAAATGGCGCAGGAGTATCCTGAGTCAAAGTACCCGGCGATGCGCTACTTCATCGGGGACGTCCGGGATTTGGATCGCTTGAAGCGTGCATTCTCGGGCATCGATTATGTCATTCATGCCGCTGCCATGAAGCACGTTCATATTGCGGAGTATAACCCGGATGAATGCGTGAAGACCAATGTCGGCGGCGCAGAGAATGTGATCAAGGCGGCCCTCAGTTCCGGTGTCTCAAAGGTCGTCGCGCTCTCCACCGACAAGGCCTGCGCTCCGATCAACCTGTATGGGGCCACCAAACTCACCTCTGACAAGTTGTTCATCGCGGCCAACAACATCCGGGGAACTCAGGACATCAAGATCTCCGTCGTCCGCTACGGCAATGTCATGGGATCGAACGGATCAGTCATTCCATTTTTCCTCCAAAAAAAGGCCAGCGGTGTCCTGCCCATCACCGATCCTAACATGACCCGCTTCAATATCACGCTCGCGGACGGCGTGAAGATGGTCCTCCACGCCCTGGAGCACGCCTGGGGCGGCGAGTTGTTTGTGCCAAAAATCCCGTCCTACCGCATCACCGACTTGGCACAGGCGATCGGGCCGGACTGCGAGCACCCGGTCATCGGCATTCGCCCCGGCGAAAAGATTCACGAGGAAATGATCACCAGTTCTGATTCTTTTTCTACTTACGATATTGGCAAGTATTATGTTATCCTGCCTCAGATGCCCAACTGGAGGCTCTGTGATTATATCGCTCATTTCGGAGCCAATTTAGTTCCCTCCGGGTTTAACTACTCATCGGGAGCCAATACCGAGTTCCTCAGTGTCGATCAACTCCGGACACTAATCGACACGAACGTGAAATGCTAGCCGCCACTCGTTTTCTTCAGCTCCTATAATTACTAATACTAACAATTATTGATTGAAAGCAGTCCCATCAAATCCTGCCGCGGTAGCTTCATGTTCCGAACGTCGAATAAAGCGTAATTCCTCGCTAGATATTATTCGAGGCATCGCGGTTTTGATGGTGCTATTGGCGCATTTGCCGTTGCCAATGATTCTCACAAGCAGCCCTGCAGTCGGCTTAGTCGAAAGAGTCAGGGACTGGGCTTCCAATGGGGTCGATTTCTTTTTCTGCCTTTCCGGCTTTCTTATTTCCGGTCTCCTGTTTGCAGAACTCCAAAAGACAGGGTCTATCCGCTTGGGAAGATTCTGGTTACGGAGAGGGCTCAAGATATGGCCATCCTATTTCGTGGTTTACGGCACCGTCCTGCTTTTTCAAATGGCTCATGGCTTCACCTCCGGAATTCCAGTTGGTTTGAGATTTCAGCTCCCCAATTTTGTTTTCCTCCAAAATTATATCTATCCTGAACATCGTTGGTTTGCCAGATCGGAAGAGCACACGTCTG